>VGDN01000020.1 GCA_016869695.1 Alphaproteobacteria bacterium | reverse complement strand
CCAATATAAACGGCCTTACATGATCTATATTCATCAATATTTTGGGAGCTTATCTTTATTGATCCTGTAATATTAAGCAATTCTTTTGTAATATCATTATTTCCAAATACACATAGCGCCCCATCTTTTTTATCTAATTCTGCTTTTTTAACCAAGCCATTAATAAAATGGGCATACGCCAACGATTCATCGACAATTCTATCTGATGCCGCGCAAATGCCAGTAGAAAGCATAATAATAATTAATGTATTTTTTATTAAACTAGACACGCTTTAACTACCACAATACTAATGTTGCCACATTGCTTTGAAATAAAAGGTGCGGCCAACTTCGGTTTGGTAGTTGTAAAGAGCGTTTTTGAACTCAGTGTGTCTTTGGTCAAATAAATTTTGGATTCCAAAACTTAGATTTAAATTTTGTGTCAAATTATAACCAAGGCGAGTGTCGAAGCGGGTGTAGGTAGGGATTGATACGTTTCTAGTTCCAGTCGTTGACGAATTTAGACCCTTCTCCAAATTATCAACAAAATACATCATGTTATCAAATTCGATATCTGATGTGATGTTGTAAAAAGCGCGCAGTTTAATTTGGTGTTTGGGGGAATGTCCCTCAGCAATTTGTAAGGAGTCTGATGTGCCGATTAAAGAGGCGTTATCTCTTGACTGCGGTAAAAGTCCAAGACGCATTTTAAAATATTCATAACTTCCTTCTAATTTTAAGTCACGAGTTGGTTGCCATTTGGTAACAAACTCAAAACCATATGATTTACCAAAACCAAGATTATCAGCGGTTGGGTTAAGAGTTGATCCAGGATTTGGTTCAAATGTTCTTAATTTAGAATATTCATTATAAAAAGTAGCCAAATCAAAAGAGAGTCTCTTTGTTGGTTTAAAGCGATATCCTAATTCGTACGCAATCTCTTTTTCTGAGCGGTAGTTACCATTTCCTTGGTTCAATATAAGGTTTCTGGAAGAAGGAGCTGAATTGGCGTTTTTAATCGTGATATCTCTTTCTCCTCTAGTCGGTGTTCTAACGGCGCGAGAAACAGAAGCCCAAACAGTTTGCTTACGTTCTGGGTAATATACCAATCTGATGTTTGGTTGATATTCGAATTCGGTAAATGTATTGCGTAAAAATTTTGAACCAACAGTGACGTAAAGTTCATCCGGAATAATTCCATATTTTTCTTGAATAAAGCCAGTGACCCAATTATCATTCCTTTTGCTTGGAGTGTAAGCAATTGGAATTACCGGACTGTCGGTATGATCAACAATGCCATCATTATTAAATTTCACACGATCGTTAATATTGCGATATCCAGCTCCCCAAATAAATTGATTATCTTTGCTGAAATTGTAAAAGTGCTGAAAATCAAGATCTATTGTTTGAGCACTTCTACTCAAGACTGGTAAAGAGAATTGATCATAATCATAATACCCATTGAGTATGATGCTTGATTCCTTTGATATCTTTTTATCCCAGTTAATAACTAAATTGGCGCTATGTGAGTCCTTATCATTACGATTTTGCAATGATGCGAAGTAATTCTTAGCAACTCCTTTAGCCACATCTCCGTGGATGGATATTTTATTGTTCTCAATCGAAGAGACGTCATATCTAAATCCAGCCTGATCTCTCTTGATACCATCCTCGTTGTTAATCAAGTTATTCGAGGAGCGATTAAGGCCTTCTGTTTCTAATTTTTTTGCGTAAACGCGATAGCTGTCATTTTTAGAAGTGGCAGATCCAAACCTGACCTCAGTAATTGATTTATCTTGATTACCAGCTATTTGTGAAGCATATGAGCCACGAGTATCATCGGCATTTTTAGTAATGATATTAATCACGCCATTAACTGCATTTGGTCCCCATATTGTAGCACCTGGACCTCTTATCACTTCGATATGATCAATGTCATTTAAAGCATAATCCTGAATATCCCAGAATACACCAGAGAATAATGTAGTATATACTGTTCTACCATCAATCATTACTAGTAATTTATTAGAGAATTGGCGATCAAATCCACGAATAGTAATGGCCCATTTGTTGCCATCCATTCTTGCTACCTGCACTCCCGGAACTAGACGTAAAGCCTCTGGAATTGACGTAGCGCCTGATCTCCTGATATCATCTCCCGATAAAACATAGTTAGCGGCAGTGGCATCAAATGCCCTCTCCTTTCTTTTAGAAAGTGAGAAAATTTGTGGATCAAAGCCAAGATCTATTTTCTGATCTTTCTCGTTATTGGTTTCTGCAAATGACAACTGAAAAGTTGTAAAGATTAATAACCAAAAAATTGCCAAAAAGTTTTTCATAAATTTAATTTAATTGATTTGGTTCTTTAGCTTAACGTAAATAGGTAACATTGGTGTATAGTTATAAACTTGTTTTTTATCCCACGGATAAGTTATGACGATTTCGAGATAGTGACCGATTCTACTCCATTCTATCCTATATAACCTACATAATGTGATTTGCGCTACACCAAATATATAGTGAACCAAGCCAATAAACTTTTCAGAAACTACAAAGAACATATATTTTATTATGTCACTATTGCGTCCGTTTCTACTAGAAACGACAGCAGAAATTTCAGCTATGGAAAAATCTGAATTTTTATCTTTTGCTTCAGAAGCATTTGATTTTTCATATCTTTCCAAGATCTTTTTATATGTAAAAATAGTGCCAGGAATTTCATTGGATAGATATTTACATTCACTGGAAATCATTAGGCGCATTCCACCTATAACTTCGTTATTACTATTTAATGTGACAATGATTTTACCTAAACGATCGAATTCCTTCTCCATACCGTTATATTTCTCCCACCCATTTTCAAACCGATAGATCACATCTCGTAACATGTAGTATTGATTTATTAAATCCACATCTCTGGTAAAAATTACCTTAAACCCACCATCATTGACGCTAATTAAATCAGGATTTTGATTAAATTCATCATAAACAAAAGGGTTGCCAAGATAGTCTAATTTTACTTCATAAGAAAGTTTTGTGTCTTGCTGGAGCAGTGGTTGATTTTTCATTTGAGTTTTTTGAAGTTAGCTAAAGATTGGCACAAGTTTTGTGGTGTAACAAAAACCGCAACTGTTATTTTAGAGCTTGGTCTCAATAGCATAAATACTGTTTCAAAATAAGATTAATGTCGAATAAGATTTTACGCGATGCAACAACGCTAGAGAGGCTATTTCATTATGCAGAACCGCTTTTTTTTGGGCGTAAAAAATATTATGTTAAAAAGTTAAGATTTCGTCGAACTACCGATCCAAAATATCAACTAAAGTTTAATAAAATTCGTCATCGCTATGAAAGAATTCTGCATCTTCGCAAAAAGAAAGAGAGATTGGATCTTGGTAGGTCTTACACGATTTTTTCCACCATTTTTATTTCGCTGGTTTTGGTTCTGGCTGTGTTTAATGCGGTGTTTATTTTTAATAATTTCTGGAGAGTTCTAGATAAACAAGTTAGGTTTCAAACCGAGGTGGTAGAGAAGGCTGTATCGGCCGCCATTATATCTGTGGATAGCTATATTAATTACATTGGTGATAAGTTGCTTATTATGGGAAAGGAAAATGATCCGGCAACCATTGCCTCCATGTTGAGGCGTACGATAAATCTCGATGCTGAGCAGAGTAGTGTTTATTCTTGGATTAGACTTAGCTTTGTTAATAATGATGAGAAAATTATAGTTAGTAATGGTAAGGTATTGCCAGAGCCAACAGATGTGCCAGAATATTTTAATATCAAAAGAACCATAGATAATGAGGCGTGGAGGTTGAGGATTGGTAAATTTAAACATATCGAAACTGAAATATCTTCATATAATGCCATACCGGTTTCAATGCGTATTGATTATGATAGTTTAAAACCAATCGGAACATTTATCGCTATGATTCCGACTGAGGTTCTGCAACGTCAAGCCAATTGGGTATTTGATGATGATGATATATGTTATGCAGTGATAAGTGGTGATTATGATCTAATTGCAAAATCAGCAAATCTTGATAATCAGAGTTATGATAAGGATAAAATAAAAACAAAAGGTGTTCTGGATGATGTTATTATGAGTGGAAAGGTTTTAGATGTTAAGAATCTACCACAAAGATTTAATATTGGTCAATGCAGTTTTCTAACATATAGAAAATCACTAGTATCGAATCTTGTAACGATTGTTGGGTTTAACAAAGACAGGATGATTAATAATTTTATCATACAACTAATATCATCTGTTGGCCAATCACTATTTATTACAATATTGCTTATATGGCTAGTTCATATGTTTCGTCGTATCAAAATTAATCCATTTGTTAGAGAATTAACCGGCGCAAAAATTTCTGCTGAATCTGCCAATGTGGCAAAGAGTCACTTTCTTTCTAACATGAGCCATGAATTGCGTACGCCAATGAATGGTATTATTGGGATGGCGCAGGCGTTAAGATATTCTGGGAAGTTATCGCGAGAAGAACTGGATAAAGTTAGTACGATATCTCGATCTTCAGAATCATTATTATTGATACTGAACGATATATTAAACTTTTCCAAAATTGAGGCGCGTAAGATTTTAATAGAATTGATCGAATTTGATATTAGAGATCTGATAGAAGATGTGGCTGATTTGATGTCGTATAGCGCTAACTCCAATGGTCTCGAGATAATAACCAATATCGATCAATCTGTTCCAATATCACTAATATCAGATCCAGGTAGGATTAGGCAAATAATGAATAATATTATTAATAATGCCATCAAGTTTACTCATCATGGACAGATAACAATCAATATATCAATATCAAAACGAAATAGAGGACTGTATTATATTCACTGTGATATAGCCGATAGCGGTATAGGCATTCCGGCAGAAAAGATACCAACGATGTTTACTGCATTTACGCAAGTTGATATGTCAACCACGAGAAAATATGGCGGAACTGGCTTGGGACTTTCAATTTGTAAGGAGCTGATTGAAATGTTGCATGGCACAATTGGTGTTAGTAGTGAGCAGGGCAAGGGTTCTAATTTTTGGTTTACAATTCCGATGCAAGAAGGTCATACTGATGTGAATATTGAAACATATGACGAACAAAAAGCAAAAATTACTGGTAAGAAGATAGCATATTGTGATAATAATGAGGCTGCGATAAATACTTATGGAAAAGTATTTGATGATTTACATCTAAAGAAAGAAGTTATCTATATCTCAAAAGAGTTGGATGCCGAATGTGTTAAGTTTGCTTTAGAGAACTTAAATAAAGTTGTTGATCCTGATATTATTGTACTAGGTCATAACAAACACACTGGTCAAGATGCAATTGAGATTGCAGAGCAAATTAAAAGTAGCATTAAGCTAAAGAATGTCCCAATAATATTGCTAATATCACCGCATGATAAGAATGAAGTGAGTAGTAACAAGCTATCATTGTTTAAGTATGTTGTTACAAAACCTATAAAAAATAAGAATTTATTGTTCTCAATATTTTCTGCTCTAAATATTAATTATGATGATTATGATAATATCATAATTGAGAAAGATGTTATACAATCAACTAAGAATATCAAAGCTCTAATATGTGAAGATAATGAGGTAAATATGAAGGTTATTTCATCAATGTTAAAGCAATTTAATATAAAACATGATATGGCGGAGAATGGTCAAGAGGCAATCAACAAATTTAATCACGTTAAATATGATATGATATTAATGGATTGTATGATGCCTATAATGGATGGATTTGACGCTACTAGAAAAATACGTCAAATTGAAAAAGAGGAAAATTACAAAAGAACTACACTGATATTTGCTCTTACTGCCAATGTTAGTGAGGATGATAAGAAAAAATGCTTAGATACTGGAATGAATGATTTTATTCCTAAGCCGATTAAATATAATATGATTGAGGAGATATTGACAAAGTGGGGATTGTTAGGTAATAAGGGTGAGTAATACTATAACTTAGTCCTGAATCTCTATAAATTATATCTCGTTCCTTGCCAACTCATATTCTGCAGCGCCAATATTGTTGTTATCCTCAACCTCATGATGATTAGCTAAGTAATATTTCTCCAACTTATCAATATCCTTAATCTGACTAGCCAAGGCATATCCATTATTTTGCAGATAATTTGTTGCTAATATTCTCAATCTTTCTGGTCTGGTTAAATATACCCATTCAACTTCGAGTAATTGTATTTGGTCTTGATAAAGGGCGATTTCACCTTCGGTTTTGATAATATCATCTTGCAGAGCTTCCACCTTCGACTGCACAATGAACATTATGATCATGCTGAATATAGTGAGTGATAATAATATATATCCGACTCTATTTCCCATATCAGAGTCTAACCGCCACGCGCATTTTAGCCGAACGGGCACGTGGGTTGGCGGCCACTTCCTCCTCGCTCGGCGAAATTGCTGATTTGCTGATTATCTGAAAATTTTTGTGAGAATTCTGCTGCTCTAAAACTGGCTGATAGCGTGAGAATGTTTGCTTGGCGCCGGATTGTTCTTTAAGAAAATTTTTGACGATCGAATCCTCAAGTGAATGAAATGATACAACAACTAAACGTCCGCCTTTTTTGAGTAGGGTGATGCTCGAGTTAAGCGCTGATTTAAGCTCATCTAGCTCATGATTTACGGCAATCCGTATTGCTTGAAAGGTTCTAGTTGCCGGATCTGTTTTTGAATAACCAAGATAGAGAGATCGAGCTATCTCGGCCAAATCACGGCAACTAGAGACTGGCTGTATGGCACGTGCCATCACAATGTGTTTAGCGATTTGCTTAGCTTTTGGTTCTTCGCCGAATTCCTTAATGATGCGCGCGAGCTCTTTTTCGCTGGCTTCATTGACTATTTCATAAGCGCTCGGAAAGGAATTTTGATCCATGCGCATGTCGAGACGAGCATCGGAATCAAAAGAAAATCCACGCGATTTATCATCGAGCTGCATTGAGGAGACGCCAATGTCGAAGACCATCCCGTCTAGCTCGGTTATGTTTTTATCACGCAAAAGCCTTTCGCTATCCGAAAATTTGCCAGCCAAAAAAACAAAGCGATCGGGGAATTTTTTGTTAAGTTCGGCAGCGAATTTTTGTGCAGTTTGGTCGCGATCAATTGCATAAAGCTTACATGTCGCTGATTCAAGAATGGCGCGGGAATAGCCGCCAGCACCGAATGTTCCGTCTAAATAAATCTCACCGTTTTTTGGCTGAAGATTGGAGATTACTTCTCTAAGTAGAACTGACTGGTGGCTCATTTGCTGACCTTCAAAAGATTGCGTTTGGCCTTCGCATCTTTCTTGGCGCGCGTCATATATTCTTCGAACTGCTTTGGCTCCCAAATCTCAAAGGTTGAGCCCTTGCCAACAAAGGTGGCTTCTGACTTGATATTAACTTTTCTAAGCAGGCTTTCGGGAAGAATTACGCGACCATCTGAGTCGATTGAAAGTTGAATGGAGCCGCCGAGAACCGCGGTGGCAAAGGCGTCGCGCTCTTCAGAAAATGGATCGAGATTATCGATTGATTCGGAAAGTTTCTTGATGCGCTCAATATCACAGCCCTCGACACACTCATTGACAAAGGATTCGTAGACAACCATTCCCGAGAAGCTCTCATTCACCAAAGACGCACGGAACTGCGCTGGCACTGATACGCGCCCCTTTGCATCGATTTTGTTTGTGAAGGTTGAGAGGAACAAAGCCACGGGATAATCCGGAAAAAATTGGGATAATCCGGAAAAATGTGGAGTTATTCTGGGATGTCAATGGGGAAGTTGGTAGTTATTAGTCGGTAATCATTAGTCATTCGCGCTTCGCGTAGCATTTATTTTTTATCACTTGATCCTCGCTTATCCCTTACTCCCCATCCCTTACTTCCTAATGATGAAAAAATATTTCGGTTCCTTCGGTGGCCAATATGTTGCTGAGACCTTGATGCCAGCGGTGCTAGAGCTTTCTGCGGCTTATGAAAAAGCGAAGAAGGACAGAAAATTTTGGCAGGAATTTGACTATTACATGCAGTATTATGTTGGTCGTCCGAGCCCGCTATATCTGGCATCAAGGCTTACTGCTAAAATCGGTGGAGCCAAAATTTATCTCAAACGAGACGAACTAAACCACACTGGTTCGCATAAAATTAACAATTGCATCGGCCAGATTTTGCTCGCGAAGAGAATGGGGAAGAAGCGTATCATTGCTGAGACGGGAGCGGGTCAGCACGGAGTTGCTACCGCGACAGTTTGTGCACTTTTTTCTCTACCCTGTGTTGTTTACATGGGCGCAAAAGATGTTGAGCGGCAATCGCCAAACGTGTTTCGGATGAAGTTGTTAGGCGCTGAAGTGCGGCCAGTTGAGACGGGCTCGCAAAGCCTGAAGAATGCGATCAATGAAGCGATGCGTGATTGGATCAAAAATGCGCGCGACACTTACTACCTCCTCGGCACTGTTGCCGGCCCACACCCATATCCCACAATGGTTCGTGACTTTCATGCAATCATCGGTAGAGAGGCAAAGCGGCAGTTTAAGAAGGTGGAGAGAAAGCTTCCAGATGTGCTAGTTGCGTGTATCGGCGGCGGATCAAATGCGATTGGTTTATTCCATCCATTCCTCAAAGATAAGGTAAGAATTTTTGGTGTTGAAGCTGCCGGAGCTGCGTCAATCAACGCTGGATCGACTGCAGTTTTACACGGCAATAAGACATTTTTCTTGCAGGATGAAGATGGTCAGATTCAAGACGCGCACTCGATTTCAGCCGGTTTGGACTATCCTGGCATTGGTCCGGAGCATGCTTATCTTCATGAGACAAAACGTGTAGAATATGTTAGCGCTACAGACGAAGAGGCGCTCGAGGCATTTCAACTTTTATGTAAAATAGAAGGTATTATTCCGGCCCTAGAGTCATCTCATGCCATAGCCTTCGCCTGCAAACTTGCTAAGAAAATGAAGAAGAATCAAAGCATCATCGTGAACCTCTCTGGCCGCGGGGATAAAGACATCACGACGGTTGCAAAACATCTTGGAGTCAGACTGTGAAACGAATCGGAAAAAAATTCAAAACCTTGCGCGCTCAGAGGAAATGCGGACTTGTGGCCTATATTTGTGCTGGCGATCCGGATTATGAAACTTCGCTTGCAACGCTTAAGGCCATGCCAGCAGCGGGTGTGGATGTGATTGAACTTGGCGTACCTTTTCTTGATCCTGCTGGAGATGGGCCGATCATCGAAATGGCGGCAAAGCGTGCTATTGCTGGTGGTATGACCTTAAAGAAAACCCTAAAGATGGTTTCTGAATTCAGAGAAACTGACCAAGAAACGCCACTGATTTTGATGAGTTACTACAACCCAATCCTAAAATTTGGACTGAACCCAAATCCGTCACTAGAGTCACCACACTCTAGCTACCTAAGCCAGAATTCTGCTGACTCGGCTCTGCGCTTCCGCTCCTCACCGTATGATAAATACGCTGTCGGTGCGGTTCGGGGTCCGAGCCAGCATAATCATGGCTTAGCGCGAGATCGTGGTGACTCTAATGACGGATTTGGGTTAAATAAACTCTTTGCTGAAGCAGAGAAGTCAGGGGTTGACGGCTTTTTGATTGTTGATTTACCTCCGGAAGAGGAGGGTGAAATCCTGCTAAATTTTTCTAAAACAAATCTTGATCTAATAAGGCTAGTCGCGCCCACAACCGACATTTCTCGTAGCAAAAAGATTGCCAAAAATGCTGGCGGATTTTTATATTTAATCTCAATGCTTGGCATCACCGGCACTACTCTTGCCAACGCTCGCGACAATAAGAAAAACTTAGAAAATTTGAAAAAAATCTCTGATCTGCCAATCGCCATCGGCTTTGGAATTCAAACGGCAAAGCAAGTTAGAGAATTTTCACAAATCGGCGCCGACGCTGTGGTTGTAGGATCGGTGCTAGTCAAAGAAATGGCCGAAAAGAAATCAGTTTTAGCAGTAATCAATAAAATTCAGGAGTTCGCAAAATGCTTAAAGGAATAAAAATCAGCACTACTAACTGTGGTCTAAAATATAAAAATCGGGACGATCTTTTGCTCATCGTATTTGATCAGCCAGCCAGTATTGCCGGGGTTTTTACGACTTCATCAATGCCGGCGGCGCCAGTTGTTTGGTGTAAGAAAAATGTCAAAGCAGGAGTCGCTCGTGCCCTTATTGTCAACGCCGGAAACGCCAATGCCTTTACTGGAAAAGAGGGGGAAGAGGCGGTTGTTAAAACTGCTAACAAGGTTGCAAATGAGCTTGGCTGTAGTGCTAATGAGGTATTTGTTTCATCAACAGGTGTGATTGGAGAGAGACTTAAGGTTGAGTTGATAAAGGTAGCGATTCCACAAATGACGCAGAATTTTTCCAGTGATGAAGCGGCGTGGAATAAGGCCGCGCAGGCGATCATGACTACTGATACCAAGATGAAAATGGTGAGCAGGACATGTAAAATCGGCGATAAAAATATCTCGCTAATCGGCTTTGCTAAAGGCTCGGGAATGATCGCGCCAAACATGGCGACGATGCTCGGTTACATTTTTACCGACGCGAATATCTGCTCAAAAACTCTACAGATTTTGCTCAAAGAAACTGCTGAGCACAGCTTTAATGCAATCACCGTCGATTCAGACCAGTCAACGAACGACACGGTTTTATTTTTCGCGACAAAAGTTGCAGGAAATCACGAAATTACTGACTCTCATGCGCCAGAACTTTCTGAGTTTAAATATGTGCTAAATGAGCTGGCTCTAGAGCTGGCAAAGAAGATCGTGGTTGATGGCGAGGGGGCGAAGAAGCTAATCGAAGTTGAAGTGGAAGGGGCGCGCACCAATGAACAAGCCAAGTGCGTGGCATTTTCGATCGCTAATTCTCCTTTGGTAAAAACTGCAATTGCTGCTGCCGATCCAAATTGGGGGCGTATTGTGATGGCGGTTGGCAAGTCTTGCGATGAGGCCTCGCCGGAAAAAATCATCGTTAAAATCGGCGATCATCCAATTACCAAAGACGGCATGAAACATCCGGATTATGTGGAGCAGTTGGTGCATAAATACCTCACCGGCGCAGAGGTAAAAATCTCAGTGAATCTCGGAATTGGCTCGAGTAGATGGGTGGTGTGGACATGCGACTTAAACGAGGAATATATCAAGATTAACAAGGATTATCGCACTTAGATGTCAGTGGAAAAAGCGCGTTTACGAAAAATATTCAAAGCCAGGCGCGCTGAGTTGAATCAAGGAGAGGTAAGGGCGAGATCACAAAAAATCTGCAAGAATTTTTTGCATAATATTTTGCCAAAAGTCGCTGCGAGAAATTTTTCTCTGTATTTAGCTAGTGGTAATGAAGCCAGGACAGATATGCTCGCGGAGCATTTTAGAAAAAATAATATTTCCTTCTCTTATCCAAAAATAATCGCCAAAGATCAGCCATTAGAATTTGTGATGAGCGCACCAGAGACGGGGTTTAAGCCAAGTAAGTTCTTTCCAGAAATTCTTGAACCAGATGCCGGAGAAAAAGTTCTGCCCGATGTTTTGGTTTTGCCGCTACTTGCCTTCGACTCATATTTATCAAGGCTTGGCATGGGTGGAGGGTTTTTTGATCGCACGGTAGATTTTCTAAGAAAGCAAAATCCGAGATTAATTGCGATTGGTCTGGCCTTTGATTTTCAGCGCTTCGAGGAGATATTGCCGATAGACAATACTGATCAGAGACTTGATTTTGTTGTAACGGAAAAAGACATATTTTTACCAAGTCAATATTGGCGCGGCTTGAGGGTCAATAAAATTT
>VGDN01000019.1 GCA_016869695.1 Alphaproteobacteria bacterium | reverse complement strand
TACGCTGCGTTGCTAAAAAAGAACTACCAAAAATTCTTTGTAAAAGTGGATTTATGATGCTCCTCTGTCCGCGTCCACCATCATCCGCACCAGCTCTTTGAACTTTACCTTCGGTTCCCAACCCAATTTTTTCTTGGCCTTAGATGCGTCGCCGATTAGCAGATCGACTTCCGCTGGGCGGAAATATTTTTCGCTGATCTCGACATATTTTTTCCAATCCAAACCAACGTAACCAAAGGCTTCTTCTAGAAAATCTTTTACGGAGTAAGTCTCACCAGTGGCGATGACGTAATCATCCGGTTGGTCTTGTTGGAGCATGAGCCACATGGCTTCGACGTAATCTCCAGCGAAGCCCCAATCGCGTTTTGCATCTAGATTCCCGAGGTAAATCTTGTCCGCTTTTCCTGCCAAGATTTCGGCGAGGCCGTGGGTGATTTTTCTAGTAACGAAAGTTTGGCCGCGGCGAGGAGACTCATGGTTAAACAAGATACCGCTGCAGGCAAAAATTCCGTAAGATTCGCGGTAGTTTATGGTGAGCCAGTGGCTGTAAAGCTTAGCGCAGGCGTAGGGGCTGCGTGGGTAAAATGGAGTTGTTTCGCGCTGCGGGATTTCTTGGACCTTGCCGAACATTTCACTGGAGGATGCTTGGTAAAATCTGGTTTTGATGCGCGTGTCTATGACAGCATCCAAAAGGCGGCAAGTACCGGTGGCATCGATGTCGGTAGTGTATTCCGGAACGTCGAAACTGACCTTCACATGGCTTTGCGCGCCAAGATTGTAAACCTCGTCTGGCTCAATTTTTTCGAGTAGGCGCGAGATCGAAGAAGCGTCGGACAAGTCGCCGTAATGAAGTCTAATTTTGTCGAAGATATGGTTGATGCGACCAGTGTTGAAGCTGCTTGAACGCCTGATAATACCGTGCACTTCGTAACCCTTGCTAAGCAAAAGTTCAGACAAGTAAGAGCCGTCTTGACCAGTGATGCCGGTGATTAGTGCCTTTTTCATTTGATGGATTGTGTGACTTGTCATCCTGAGCGAAGCGAAGGATATCGCGAGTCAGATGTTTCGCTAACGCTCAACACGACATTCGAGGAAGAGAGGAAAATTTTTTAACACCAGCTTTTTTGTGTGCCAGAGGATGAGTAGATTTTCGCGGATTCCTTTCGCATATTTTAGCTGTACCGCAACGCTTTCTAGCCTTTGTTTAAGGGAGTTAGCGGATGATTGGTTGGTGCCGATATTTTGATTAAAAACGGCGGTGATGTTGATGGGGAAGAAGTGGTAAGTATGGCATGAAGCCAGTTCCATGTTGAGTTCGTAATCCATGCAGTAGCGATTTTTCTCGTTAAATTGGTGCTGTGCAAAAATTTCCCGACGGTAGTAAAATGACTCACCAGAGCCGATGGGGCAATGCTTAATGAGGTTACGCTTGGTCAAAGAAATTGTCGCACTGTTAGAAAATGAGTTAGAAAATCCGATGCAGTAGCTGTTGAAGTAAGCCACGTCGAAAGCGGGATTTAGCTCGGCGTAGTAAGCAAATTCGCTGAAGAAATTCTTGTGCAAAATGTCGTCGCAACCAAGAAAACCAACGACGTCACCAGTCACATGTTTGAGCGCGATGTTGCGCGCATTGGAGATGCCAGAATCCTTCTCTTTTACCCACTTAACCAGCTGCGGAAATTTTTTTTGGTAGTTAGAAATGATGTCAAAACTGCTGTCACTCGAGATGCCGTCGATGATTACGAGCTCTTTATTCTCGTAGCTCTGCGCCAAGAATGACTCGATTGCCATCGGCAAATATTTTGCGCCATTGAAGGCGGTAATGATTACGGAAATTTTCATATGACTGAGAAAAACCTAGCTGACTTTATGAATCAACCAGCCGCTGTCGCGGGTGTAGCGAAAATCATCGCCATTGCCTCGGCGAAAGGTGGCGTCGGGAAGTCGACGATTGCTTGTAATCTTGCAGTGACCGCGGCTGAAGCTGGGCTTAGTGTCGCGCTGGTTGATGCTGATATTTATGGACCGTCAGTGCCACATTTGATGAGCCTGAAAGACAAGCCAGAACAAAAAAATAATCTGCTTTTGCCACTGATGAGCAGTGGCGTGAAATGCATTTCGATTGGTTCGCTGATTGATGCGAGTGTGGCAGGTGTGTGGCGTGGGCCGATGGTAACGAAGATTCTCTACCAACTAATTCGTAGCGTGAACTGGCAGGCGGATGGTCGTAAGGTTGATGTAATGTTCATCGACATGCCACCAGGCACGGGAGATGTTTACCTAAGCATCGCCGAAAAATTTCCACTCGCTGGTGTGGTGCTCGTGTCAACTCCGCAAAGTCTCGCTGTGCTTGACGTTACTAAGTCTATCGATTGTTTTGCGAAGTTAAAAATCCCCATCTTTGGTTTGATTCAAAACATGTCGTACCTGGAAATTGCCGGCGAAAAAAAATATCTTTTCGGTCGTGACGGTGCAAAGAATTTAGCAGAAAAAATGGGAATTAAATTTTTAGGTGATGTGCCCTTCATCCAGGATTTGCCTGAGTCGGTAAGTCACTCAGTTTCACCAATTTTTCGAGAAATAATTCGTGGTCTTTAGCTCCAACATCTTCCTTTTTGTTTTCTTGCCGCTGGTTCTAGCGCTGTATTTTTTGCCCTTCGGTCAGGTCTTGCGCAAAACCTACCTTTTGCTTTGGAATTTTTGCTGTTTTCGTCTGCTGTGGTGCGCACGTATGTTTGGATACGCTTACACTCCTCGCATCCGAACAACAGCAAAAATTCCTTTGCAAAAGCGGTTTTGCGCAAGACCTGATAAAACTTACAAAAATGCACTACTCCTAGCCGCTAGCCTAATTTTCTACGCTTGGGGCGAAGCGCAATATTTGGTGCTACTGCTAGTCTCAATCGTCGCGAATTATTTTTTTGGTCTGCGCATCGCCAAGTCAAAACGGGAAATTTCCCTTGCCATCGCCTTCAATCTCCTACTCCTCGCCTACTTCAAATACGCCAATTTCATTGCCGCAAACCTGCCCTTCGAGATTCATCTAGACAAAATCCATCTACCCATCGGCATCTCATTTTTCACCTTCCACGCCATCTCCTACCTCGTCGACATCTACCGCCAAAAATGTACGCCGCAGAAAAATATTTTTGATCTCGCCCTCTACATCGCCTTCTTTCCGCAGCTAGTTGCTGGGCCGATTGTGCGTTACAACTTCATCGAAAGATATCTAACAAAGCGGCGCTATTCGTGGTTCTTTGTCGCTTACGGCATCCGCCGCTTCATCATTGGTTTAGGTAAAAAAGTGATCATCGCTAATCCTCTTGGCGAAGTTGCTGATGCGATTTTTGCCTTATCCGGAAGTGAGATGAGTACAGAACTAGCCTGGATTGGAATCATCTGCTACACACTACAAATCTACTTCGATTTTTCTGGCTACTCGGACATGGCGCTAGGACTAGCGCGGGTTTTTGGCTTTCGCTTTCCTGAAAATTTTAACTACCCCTACATCTCTTGCTCAATCCGTGAATTTTGGCGGCGCTGGCACATCTCGCTCTCCGCCTGGTTCCGCGACTATGTTTACATTTCGCTCGGTGGCAATCGCGTCCCTCTTCCGCGCCAATATTTTAATCTCGTTTTAGTCTTTTTCCTTTGCGGTTTGTGGCACGGCGCCAGTTGGAACTTCGTGATTTGGGGGATGTTTCACGGTGTGTTTTTGATGATTGAAAGCAGTCCATGGTGTCAGACACTAAAGTGTCAGACACTAAAGTGTCTGACACCTTTTTACGTTATGATGGTGGTGATGATTGGATGGGTGTTTTTCCGTAGCCCAGATTTGGCGCATGCCGCAGGCTACTTACACAAAATGTTTTTCTTTGCCGATGCTGAAATTTCGATTCATGTTTTGCGTCTCATCACTTCGCATTTCGCCTGGATGGCTCTGGGTCTAGCGCTGCTCGGTTTTTCGCCGCTAGTAAAAAATATTTCGCTAAAACTGATCCGCTTAAACAAGAATTTTCTACTGATCTTAGACTTGTTTTTGCTTGTGGTTCTGGTGCTGGCAGTGATTCGCCTCTCCGCCACAACTCACAATCCATTCATTTATTTTCAGTTTTAATGAAGCTCCACAACAGATTCATAACCATCGCTTTCACCTTGATTCTATTAATCCCAACACTTGATGCCATCTTTCATTTTTCGCCGGTAAAGGAGTTGTTCGAAAAAAGATTGCCGGTCGCCAAGCCTGAATTTGTATGGTCTCACGACTATCACAGAAATTTTGAGAAGTTCTTCGATGACAATTATGGCACGCGTAAAAGCCTTATTTTCCTCAATGCCTTGTTGATGGATCGCGTTTTCAACGAGTCTCCTGACTCACGCGCCGTCTTTGGCCGAGAGGGTTGGTTGTATTTTGACAATCGCGATTCTTTGCTTGATGTACAGGGTAAGGCACCGTTGGGGGATGAGTTAGTTGCGCGCGGCGTAAAATCTTTTTACCAAAATTGGCAGAAGGCGCGCGCGCAGAACATACACTACTTGCTTATCATTGTGCCGGACAAGACCACGATTTACCCAGAATTCTTGCCGGATTACATTAAGTCTGGCACCACTCACCGCATCGATAAATTCTTGGCGGCGCTAAAAAAATCCCACCCAGATTTTCCGGTTTTAGATTTGCGCCCAACGCTAATTTCAGCAAAAAAACACGAGATTATTTATCACCAAACTGATACACATTGGAACCGTCGCGGTGCGCATTATGCCTACGTAGAGATCATGAAGAGGCTGGGAGAGAGAACCTGTTTTCAATCTCTACCTGCGATGGCCGGAAATGGCGGATTTCCTGTGCTCCGCTCCTCGCGTATGTCTAATACGCTGCGGTGCGGTGCTCGTAAATCCGCCATTTCCGACTCATCGCAGCGAGATTGGAAACAGGTTCTAAAACCGCATTTACGACAGGATTTTATTGATCGTCAGGATCAACAAATCCGCGGCGACATTGCTGACATCATGGGCGTTAATGCCACTAACATCGATTACGACTTACAAAGAAAATTCCGCTTGCAAGCGCATGAACGTGCAACACAACTGCCTTTTCACAAACCGCAATTTTTTGTGAATGAAAATAAAAACTTGCCACGGCTCTTTGTTTACAAGGACTCCTTCTTTGGTAATCTAGCCGATTTTGTATCCGAACATTTTTCGCAGAGCCTTTACATCAACGAGTTTCCTTGCGATTTGGATTACGATGTAATGAAAAATTTTCATCCCAACTTTGTAATCCAGCAGTTCTGGGAGGGTAGGGTGGAGGAGGTTTTAGGGGTTTGCAGACAATGACTATATTAAAAATTCAGCTCTCACAAATTAATCCGACCGTTGGCGATCTGGACGGCAATGCCGGAAAAATTTTGCGGGAAGTAAAGTTGGCGAGTGAGTCTGGATGCGATCTCGTCGTGTTTTCGGAAATGGTTATTTGTGGGTATCCCTGCGAAGATTTGTGGCTGAGAAAAGATTTTATCTCAGCTTGTCAGCATCAGATTTCCAAGATTTGTGATTTAACCAAAGACCTAAAATGCGCGATTTTACTAGGTGCGCCGACATTTGATTTGGAAAAGAAAAAAGAAGTTGTGCGTAACTCAGCAATCTTGCTTGAGCGCGGCGAGATCAAAAGAATCATCCACAAAAAAACTTTGCCAAATTCTGGAGTGTTTGATGAGCGTAGATATTTCGAGCCGGCATCGGCTCTTTCTTGTGTTGAGTTTCGCGGAATCACTTTGGCGATTTTAATCTGCGAAGATTTGTGGGATCAGCGAAATTTATTTTTGCTAAGTGAGCAGATTTTTGATTTTGCCATCGCTCTTAATGCCTCTCCTTACTCCAGTAAAAAACATGATTACCGTCATAGTGCCGCAAAAAATCTTGGCAAAAGTTTGCTTTACGTAAACCAAGTGGGCGGCCAGGATTCCCTAGTCTTCGACGGCTCTTCCTTCGTAATGAATGACCGAGGAGAAATCATCCTACAAATGAAAGATTTCACCGAAGATTCCGCCATCATTGAAGTTACCAAAAGCGGTACCGTTACCCCACTACCAACTGCCGACAAATGGCGCAGCGAAGCGAGCAATTTGCAATCCGCTCAAATAAAAAACCAAGAAGCTAGCGGATACTACCGACTACCGACTCGCAACAATCGTGATTACCGCGCCTGCGTTCTTGCTCTCCATGACTACATCCGTAAAAACGATTTTGAGAAAGTAATCCTCGGTATGTCCGGAGGCATTGATTCGGCGCTGGTTGCGGCGATGGCGGTTGATGCTTTGGGTAAGTGTAACGTTACACTTTACGCTTTGCCAAGTCGTTACTCCTCTGATGAATCAATGTACGATGCGGTCGAGTGTGCAAAAAATCTCGGTGTGAAGCTGGAGGTGATTTCAATTGAGCCCATGTTCGAGGCGGCGCTGTTCACGCTTCGACAAGCTCGGCGTGACCCACAATCCATTACGCAAGAAAACCTGCAGTCACGCATCCGCGGCAATATTTTGATGGCGCTAAGCAATGACACAGGAGCTCTTCTGCTTTCAACGGGCAACAAGTCAGAACTAGCCACTGGTTACACCACGATTTATGGTGATATGTGTGGTGCCTTTAATCCGCTGAAGGATTTGTACAAAACACAAATTTACGATTTGGCACGTCTGAAGAGTGATGTGATTTCGCAAAATATTTTGACCAAAGCACCAACTGCGGAATTGCGTCCAAACCAGAAGGACAGTGACTCCCTACCAGATTATGAAATTCTAGATTGCATTCTTTTTGCTTTGATTGAGGAGAGAAAATCTGTCGCAGAAATCGCTAAAAATTTTGATGAAAATCTGGTGAGGAGGGTGGCGCGGTTGTTAAAAATTAATGAGTACAAAAGACGCCAATCTTGCCCTGGGTCAAAAATCTCCGACATGGCCTTTGATAAGGATTGGCGGTATCCGATAACCAATAAATCTTTTATCTAGTATGAAAATTCTAATCGTAAAATATTTGCCAAGCGGCGCCAATTCTAACTCCAAAAAGCTCCTCGATTTTTTCTTGGACAGGATTCCTGGACAAGAAATCGAGATGGTTGATTTGCTAAAAACTCCGGCGCCAATCTTTAACGAATCCTCGATCCAGGCTTACTACAAGCGGAATTATGGCGGACAAAAGTTGGATGCCGTAGAGGCAAAACTACTCGAAAAGAATGATCAGCTGATTGCGCAACTGAAAGCCTGCGACCTGCTAGTGCTTGCCAGCCCGATGCATAATTTTGGCTTTCCAGCAGCGATGAAAGCCTATTTGGATGCGGTGATTTTTAACGGCGAAACTTTCGAGATGGGCAAAAAAATAATGAGCGGCAAAAAAGTTCTAACCCTCTTCACTTCAGCAGGCATCTACTCCAAAGACAGTTTTAATCTTGATTATCCCGGTTGGAACACGCTGGCGCTAGCAGCAAAAATTAACTTCAACTTCATGGGATTTGATGAGGTGGAAGTTATTGGAACTTCGTTACGTGAAAATGCAGAAAAAAATTTGGCAGCGGCGCAGGAGGAAATCAGCCAGGTGGTGGTTGAGTGGTGTAGGTAGGGTGTTGTTTACAGATTGCTTCTCAGTTCTTTTGCTGCCTCTACCATATCTTGCAGTGCCGCTTTGGTTTCCGGCCAATCACGAGTCTTCAAACCACAATCGGGATTAACCCAGATCTGCTCTGGCTTCAGCACATCGAGTGCTTTTTGTAGAAGATTTTTCATTTCTTCTTTTTTCGGCACGCGCGGACTGTGAATGTCGTAAACTCCAGGTCCAATTTCATTTGGATATTTAAAGTTCACGAAGGCGTTGAGTAGCTCCATTTGTGAACGCGAAGTCTCAATCGAAATCACGTCAGCATCCATTTTGGCGATTGCTTCGATGATGTCATTAAATTCAGAGTAGCACATGTGAGTGTGGATTTGTGTGCGATCTTCAACACCGGAGGCACTGATTTTGAAGGCATCCACCGCCCATCTTAAATATTCCGCCCAGTTTGCTCTGCGGATTGGTAGGCCTTCGCGCAGTGCAGCTTCATCAATTTGGATGATCTTGATGCCAGCCTTTTCCAGATCACAAACCTCGTCACGAATCGCGAAGGCGATTTGCAGGGCCGTATCTTTCCTAGGCTGATCGTCGCGTACGAAGGACCACTGCAAGATCGTGATTGGACCGGTGAGCATGCCCTTCATGATTTTGCTGGTTTGGCTTTGTGCAAATTTTGCCCATTCGACTGTCATTGGAGTTGGACGCGAGACATCCCCAAAGATCACCGGCGGCTTCACACAGCGTGAGCCGTAGCTTTGCACCCAGCCATTTTTGGTGAAGAAAAATCCTGCAAGCTGTTCGCCGAAATATTCGACCATGTCGTTACGCTCGAACTCACCATGTACCAAAACATCAAGACCGATTTCTTCTTGGAAACGCACGGTGCGTGCGGTTTCTTCCTCAACGAATTTTGTGTAATCAGCTGCGGAAATTTTGTTGGCTTTGAAGTCGGCGCGGATTTTGCGTACTTCCTTTGTTTGCGGGAAAGAACCGATGGTTGTAGTTGGGAGTAGGGGAAGATTGATGTGAGTGTTTTGGATTTTTTTCCTTTCTGCAAATCCACTTTTCCGGTTTTTAAGGTTTTCTGTAATTACAGAAACACGCTTTTTTACATTTTCATCATGGATGCGCTTCGAGGTTTGGCGCGCTTTTAGAGCTACTGCATTAGCTTCTAATTGAGCTTTAACTTTTGCTTCTTCGCCACCCGCAGCTTGCGTGATTACTGCAAGTTCACCAAGTTTTTGTGTTGCGAAAGACAGCCAAGATTTCAGCTGTGAGTCAAGGTTGGTCTCATTTGCCAGATCAACCGGAGTGTGAATCAAAGAGCAAGAAGGTGAGACAATCACACGTTTGTGACCCAGTTTTGCCGCCGCTTTTTTTGCTAAAGCTACAGAATTTTCGAGATTATTGATCCAGATGTTACGTCCATCAACAAGCCCAAGAGACAAGGATTGGTCTGGCTTCACAAGATTTAAAACCGCCTCGAATTGTTGGGGTACACGTACCAAATCAACATGTACAGATTCGGTGCCGAGGTTGAAAGCAAGTTGTACATTTTCGCCAAGAGCGTCGAAGTAAGTCGCGAGATGAAGTTTGATTGCGCCTGCTTGTTTCTTGATTTGCGGATAGGCTTTTAAGTAGGCCTGGATTGCTTCTGCGGATAAATCGGTAACCAAAAATGGTTCATCAATCTGTACATCCTTCACCCCGATTTCATTTAGCTTAGCAAAAAGTTCGCCGTAAGCAGCAAGGAGATTATCGAGTAAATCAAGCTTGTTTGCGCCATCAATCGACTTGCCGAGAAGCAAGAAGCTGACTGGCCCGATGACCACTGGGCGAGTTTCGATCCCGAGTTTTTTCGCTTCGAGATATTCGTCGAAAATTTTGCTCGCAGAAATTTTGAAGCGCTGCGCTTTTTTGAATTCGGCGACGATGTAGTGGTAGTTGGTGTCGAACCATTTGGTCATTTCCATCGCGGTAACTTCATCTGCACCACGCGCCATCGCGAAATATAAATCCAATCCAGAAAACTTGGTGAAGCGCTCAGGCGCTGCGCCAAACAAAATGATCATGTCGAGGATTTGGTCGTAAAAAGAGAAGTCGTTGGAAGGGATGTAAGTGATGCCCGCAGCCTTTTGTGCTTCCCAATTTTTCTTTCTGATTTCGGCTGCGGCGGCTTGTAACTCGGCTAAGGACGAGGTTTTTTTCCAATAAGATTCGACAGCTTTTTTAAGCTCACGATTAGTACCAATTCTCGGAAAACCGAGCGAAGCAGTTTTTAACATGTTTAAAAAATTACGGGGTCAGGCTCCGAAGGTGCCTAACCCCTTTTTGCGCAAGGCTTTGCGAGGAGGAAAATTTCTAGAAAAACTTTTCCATTAGAGAGAAAAATCCAACGATCGATCAAACGATTGCAGCGGTTTTTAGGGTGAGTTTTAACTCCAACTCTTTCAGGTCTCTTTTAGTTGCGAGCTCCAGCTCCTTTAGGTCTTTTTTTGTTGCGAGATTATGTTTGACATTGGTGCTGCTGGTGAAGTGCGACAAAAATATTTTTCGCTTTGTTTAGAAGCAAGGCGGTTCTAGATTCCGCGGCTCATTCCTAAAAATTTTCTAGAAAAAATGACAATTCACAAAACCGATTTGGTTGTTGTCGGCGCGGGGCCGACTGGTTTGTTCGCTGTGTTTGAAGCGGGCATGCTCAAGATGAAATGCCACGTGATTGACGCGCTGGAGGTCATTGGTGGACAATGCTTGGCGCTTTATCCAGAGAAGCCGATTTACGACATTCCCGCTCATCCAAAAATTTTGGCGACTGAGTTAGTCGAGATGCTAGAAGCACAAGCGGCACCGTTTCATCCTGTTTATCATCTCAATCAACGAGTTGAAAAATTTGTGAAAAATGCGGACGGAGCTTTTTTAGTAACTACCTCGAAAGGTACACAGATTGAGTGCAAAGCGATGATCATTGCTGCCGGTTGTGGCGCCTTTGGCCCGAACCGTCCACCGCTTGAAGGTTTGGAGAAATTTGAAGGTAAATCAATTTTCTACGCAGTGCGCAACAAGTCGGAATTTGCCGGAAAAAATGTGGTGATCGCTGGCGGCGGCGATTCAGCAGTAGATTGGACGCTCAGCCTTTCGGAAATAGCCAAGAAACTTTATGTCGTACATCGTCGCAACAAGTTCCGCTGCGCTCCGGAGAGTGCTAACAAAATGAAAAAACTCGCGGATGAAGGTAAGATTGAGTTAGTAATTCCATTTCAACTTGATGGTCTTGAAGGCAGTAACGGCAGGCTCTCAGCAGTGATCGTAAAAGACTTCGACGGCAATGTAAGAAAACTAGAAGCGGATTATTTGCTGCCATTTTTTGGCCTAGCTATGGAGCTCGGTCCAATCTCCGAGTGGGGTCTTAATCTCAACAAACATCATCTCGAAACTGACCCAGCAACCATGCAAACCTCGCAATCCGGAATCTACGCCATTGGCGACATCGCCACTTACAAAAACAAGTTGAAGCTAATTCTCACCGGTTTCGCCGAAGCTGCCACTGCCTGCCACGACGCCCACAGAATCATCTTCCCTGACCAGGTTTTCCATTTTGAATATTCGACCTCAAAAGGCGTAAACAATGTTTAGCAAACTCGAATTCCTAATAGCATTGCGCTACCTCCGCTCTAAGCGCAAAGAGGGTTTCATCTCCATCACAGCCATCTTTTCTTTTGTCGGAATCATGATTGGCGTGGCCACACTGATCATCGTGATGTCGGTGATGAATGGTTTTCGCTACGAGCTAATCAACCGCATTTTAGGCATTAACTCCCACCTCACCATCTACAGCAGCGCACAAAAAATCAGCCGATATGAAGAGTTAGTCGGCGAAATCAAAAATATTCCCGGTGTGAAATTCGCCAATCCAATCATCGAAAGTCAGGCGATGTTATCCTCGCCAAGCAAGAATGCAGGGGGGTTGATCAAGGGTATTAAGGCTGAAGATCTACAGAATAAAAAGCTTGTTTCCGACAATATTCGTGCCGGCGAAATCGTGGCGATTAACGAGAAGGATATGGTGTTAGTCGGCTCGGCTGTAGCGCAAAGCATGAATCTAAAAATTGGCAGTCCGCTCAAAATCATTTCCGCCGAAACAAATGAGACCTTGATTGGCGCGATTCCGCGCATTAAGACCTATCGAGTTGGTGGTGTGTTTGAGAGTGGTTTATATGAGTATGACTCTACGACGATCTTCATGAATTTCGAGATGGCGCAGAAGCATTTCCGATTTCCGGGCAGCGCTTCCGGCGTCGAGATTTTTGCTATTGATGTGACGAAGTTGGATGAAATCAGAACCAAGCTTTACGAGATTTTGCAGCAAAATCCTGATCTTTATGCAAGCGATTGGGAGCAGTCCAATTCTGGCTTCATCGATGCTTTGAAGGTTGAAAGTACGGTGATGTTTCTAATCCTAACGCTGATCATTTTAGTCGCCGCCTTCAACATCATCTCGAGTATGATCATGCTCGTTAACGATAAAAATAAGAATAT
>VGDN01000018.1 GCA_016869695.1 Alphaproteobacteria bacterium | reverse complement strand
ACTTACTTCTTACCGACTGCTCCAAGTCTGTCTGTCCGCGCGCGTCTTTTGTAGATCCAATAAAGTAATCCGAGCACTACTACGCAGTAAATAAAGTTCCAAGTCGCCAGAGAGAGTTTTAAAAACTTAAGTTGTGGCTCATCGCAAGGAACCGCCTTGGCCTTACCAATCACCAGCTTCAACTCCTCCAAACTTGTTGCTTTGTTAAGATTGGAAACATCTTCACAATTTGTCGGTCCCGTAAAAATTTTTTCTTCGACACCAAAGTGGTAAAATGAAATCGCTACATTGACTGCCAGCAAGATTATACAGAACACTACTGCGATTTTCACCAACCTCTCCGAGCTAAACAAAATCAGGCCACAAGCCGAGAGCACAATGATTATAAAAAACGGCAAACGCTGGTAGAGGCAGAGAATGCAAGGTTGGTAGTCGAATACGAACTGCAGAATGTAAGCAAAAACAAGAGCAAAGCTTGAAGCCAAAAGAAGAAGAACGAGGTCGCGTTTTTTCATTGTACTAACTTGATTTTTTTAAGATTTTCTTAGCCAAATCCTTCCGTAACTCAACCGCAGGTTGATCAAATGGATTAATGCCTTTGACGTAAGCGATTAGGATTGTCTCTAGGAACATTTGCATCATTAGCCCGCCCAGAATTTCTTCGTCAAGTTTGGCAATTTCAAAAATCCGAATCGGTAATTTTTTCTGTGCCAAAACCGCAATCGTCGTTTGTTGCTCGACCGCCACAACTTCACTTAATTTCTTTCCACCAAACAATGTTTCGCAGCCTGGCAAATCTTTAATTTTAAAATCCTGAGCATGTTTTTTGCTGGTAACAAAAGTGAAAAATTTGTCGCGCGTACCTTCGAGATAAAGCTGCAACTGACTGTGCTGGTCAACCGTACCCATTGAATTAATCGGCGTCGAACCAAAACCATTTTTACCAAGCGATTCCGCCCAAAGCTGGCGGTACCAGTCAGTAAAATTTTTCAGATTGTCCACGTAAGGCATTACAACATTACTAGTAAAACCCTGCTCAAAAGCAGTGAGCTGAATAGCGCAAGATTTAGTGATTTCGTCTTTCTTTAGAAAATTCTGTAGAGTCTTTTTTGCTCCACGACAAATCGCTGCAACATCAATCCCAGCAAGCGTTGCTGGCAATAATCCAACAATTGAAAAACAGGAATAACGCCCGCCAATTTCTTTCGGGTGAGTAGCGATTTCAGCGCCAATTTTTTTTGCAATTTTGGCAAGAGAATTTGCTTCAGATTCAGTGACAAACAAAAATTGCTCTGGTGACTTCGTACCAATTCTATCTATCAGCAGCAAGGTTTGACAGATTGTCTCAATAGTTTCACCCGACTTACTAATTACTAAAAAAAATGTGTTTTTTAGGTCTAGATTAGACAGGCAATTGTGAACGGTTAGTGGGTCAATTGATTCAAGAAATTCTAATTTGTGCTGCGATTTTAAGGCACAAAGCGTTTTACCACCAAGGCTTGAGCCGCCTACGCCCAAGACTAGTATTTTTTTGTAGCGGGCAGTTTTCTTAACAAATTTTTCAAAGCTGTGATTACCAAGAATAATGTCGAGAGCGGCGACTTTTTTCTTCCCAATTTGATCGCGCAAAACCTCGCTAAATTTCTGACACAAAGCGAGATTTTTTTTGGAAGAGGAGAGATTGCAGATAAGCTGAGAGTAAGGCACAAAAATCTGGTAAAAATCACCTGGTAAAAACTACCTTTGCTTTAAAATTTTTCCGTTTTCTGATTGCGAGGAGCGTAAGTGTACTCAAACGTACGCGCGCACCGCGGCAATCAAAAAACGGAAAAATTTTAAAGCAAAGGTAGTTTTTCTGGAGGCCGGGGCCGGAATCGAACCGGCCAGTCAAGGCTTTGCAGGCCCTTGCATTACCACTTTGCTACCCGGCCAGAAATTAGAGAGGCGCAACGTAAAGTCAGAAATCTAAAATCAAACCTTCCCTACCTCCACCAGCCGCACCGCTCTCTCGTCAGCATCAACAACGCGAAATTTTAGTCCAAATTTTTTGACTTCTTGGTCAATTTCTGGCACCTGACTAAACAAAGTTAGCACTAGTCCACCAACGGTTTGGAAGTCATCGCGCTCAATTTTTTGTCCCAGCATTTCTTCTAATTTTTTGACCTCAACGCGCCCACCAAATTGGAATTTATTTTCGCCGATTTTGCGCGCACGAAAAAGCAGGGTTTCGGTTGGTAAATCGTGCTCGTCTTCAATCTCACCCACAATTTCTTCGACTAAATTTTCAATTGTTACCAAGCCGTCCACACCACCAAATTCGTCAAGCACAATGGCGACATGAACCCTCGTCATTCGCATTTTAAAGAGCACGTCGAGCAATTTCATTGAGCCCGGTACCAACAGAATTTTTCGTAATATTTTCGTGACAGAAAAATTCTTACCACCACACAAAAATTTCGCCAAATCTTTGCTATGAATGAAGCCAACAATATTGTCGAAATCGCCTTTAAAAACTGGAATGCGCGTGTGGCCGTCAGTGGTAATTATTCTCTTAATCTCCGCCAAATTCGCACCCTGCTCAACCGCTACCACGTCAGCTCGTGGTGTCATTACACTCGCCACTTTTTTGTCTCCAAAAACAAGAACGTTTTTGAACATTTTCTTTTCTTCCGCCCGCACCAAGCCATGATTTTCGTAGGTGTCGAGTAGGTAAGAAATCAGTACAGAAAAAGATTTTTTGGTCTTTTTACAAAGTAGATTGAGGATAAAATTTAACTTGCGTCGTTTCATTAGTAAGGATTGGAAATTCCGAGTTGGCCCAAGATTTTAATTTCTAATTTCTCCATTTTCTCTGCCATTTCCTCTTCCTCGTGGTCGTGTCCCAAAAGGTGAAGAATGCTGTGCAGAAGCAGGTGTGCGAGATGGTTGTTAAAAGTTTTTTTCTGCTCCACTGCTTCGCGCACAAGCGTCTCGTAGGCCAACACAATGTCGCCCAAGAAAAATTTGTCGAATGCCGAAAATGAGAGGACATTTGTCGACTTGTCCTTACCGCGAAACTGTAGATTTATTTTTTTCATTTGCCGGTCGCAGACCAATGAAATCGAGACCTCACAAGCATTTACCTTCGCTAGCGGTAAAATTTTCTTGGTAATTTTCTCGACAAGTTTTTCCTTCCCCACCCATTTTTTACTCTTCAAAACAATGTCGATTTTCATTCTTGGTAATTAGCACATTTGGACAAATTGAATTTCCAAAATTCAATCTGTCTAACCCCTTAGCAATTCGAATTCGGACAGAATTTAAGATTCTTGTCACAGATTCTTTGTAGATTTCGTCCGCAAAAAATATTGGAAGAATCGTTGGTAGACGCGGCTCTGCAGATTTCAGTTAAAGCCTTAATGAAAAACCCTTCACTATTTAGCGCTGGTACGCGCAACAAATTTTTGAACTGATTTTTGTAAAAAATGTCGAGCTCAAAAAGCGTTTCAGAATTTTCGGAAACGAAAGAAATTGGTACAATTACTGGAATTTTATTGTCGAGCTGCGCTCTACGCAATTCTTGCTCCAAACTTGGTTTTGTCCAAGATTTTATTCCAACTTTTGACTGGTAACAAATTTTAAAATCTGTCTCTGACGGAAAATCTTTTAGCACCATCTCAACTGTCTTTTGCACCTGAAAAACGTAAGGGTCCCCTGCATCAACTACACTCTGCGGCAAACCATGTGCCGAAAAAAGAAGACGCAACTCTGCCAAATTCTTTCTCGAGATTGTCTGCTTGATTAAACGGCTGTGTGCGCTGGCAAAATCTGGGTCGCTTGGGTAGCAGCAAATTATTTTCGTTGGAATTTCGCGCGGAATGCGACTCACAAAATCTTGCAGTGAAGAACCAGAGGTTGCGCTCGAAAATTGCGGGTAAAGTGGCAGTAAAATTATTTTATTCGGATTGTATTCTTTAAGCCTTACAACCACTTCTGACGCGGTTGGACGCCAGTAACGCATTGAGACAAAAACTTTAAAATCGCCGAAAAAAGACAACTCTTGTTCAAGCGCATGCGCTTGAAATTCGGTGTAACGAAGCAATGGAGAAGCGCCGCCAATTTGTGCATAAATTTCTTTCGCTTTGGCAAAACGCAATTTGGAAATTAGCCACGCCAGCAAGAACCGTAAGGGTTGCGGCAAATTCAAAATCGCGCGGTCAGAAAAAAGATTGAAAAGAAAAGGTCGAATCGCCTCTAATTTGTCTGGACCACCTAGGTTAAAAATCACCACGGCAGTTCTTGGAAAAATCGTCACTTTTTGTCGTTAGAAAACTGATTTTCGCCTTAAGGCGAAAATCTCAGTAAATACCTTTCCAACCCTTTAAACTCAACACCTCACGCCAAATGCAAATTACGTCACAAAATTACAAAAAATTACTTAAGAAAATCGAGCAAGCTGTCAGTAAAACTAAGAAAAATATTGTGAAGTCGCTGAACCGGCAAAAGGTGGAAATGAGTTGGAAAACCGGCCAGGAAATTGATGTACATTTAAAGAAAAACAAGGACTTCAGCTACAAAGAGAAGCTTTTTGACCAGCTAACTGGAGACACCTCAATTGATAAAACCACCCTCTACAAAATGTACGCCTTCTTCAAAACCTACCCACAACTACTGAGTAAAGAAAAGGCGCTAAGCTGGAGACACTACCGGAATTTAATTGCAGTGAAAGATGCGGAAACCAGTGCCAGTCTTGAATCGTTAGTGGTCGAGAAAAACTTAGGGACCGACAAATTACAGCACGCAATTAGCCAAGAAAAAAAGATGAAGCGCAAAAATTCTCGTAAAAAAATTTCAGACAAACCCCTCTCCCGCCCCACTAAAGGCCGTCTCTTTACTTACTCATTAAACAAAGCCGGTGAAGTGGATTTGGGATTTAATATTTTTGTGAGTAACAAAAAGCTTACCACGACTAAAACTAGAACCGACTTACATACCTACCTCGCAACGCTGGAGCGGGTTGTCGACGGGGACACTATTTTGGTAAAAATTGATTTTGGCTGCGGGATTTTTCACCGCGAAAAGCTGCGCTTAGCGAAAATCGACGCGGCGGAAATCACTACAAAAGCTGGAAAACAGACGACTAATGAGCTGAATAAAATCTTAAGAAATATTACTAGTCTAATCGTTAAAACCAACAAAACCGACATTTACGGCCGCTACATTGCTGACGTCTTCTTCGACGAATCAGGCCAAGAAAAGAATCCGCAGGAAATTTTTGAGAAGGGAATTTATTTGAATCAGCTGTTGCTCGAAAGGAAGTTGGTTGTGAGGTACTAAGGTGCTACTACAAAAAATCAAAAATCAAACCTCAAAAATCAAAATGTAATGAAAAATACACAATGCTGCTGGGCTAGTATTTACGACACTTTTCAACATTTTTCTTTTTTCATTACGTTTTGATTTTTGAGGTTTGATTTTTGATTTCGTTAAAACCTAGAGAAGCAAAAACAGGAGTTCTCAAGTGAAAAAATCTTACAAAAATCTCTCCGTAATTTTCCTCTTCGGCATTTCTTCTGGTCTGCCTTTAGCGCTAATACTTTCAACGCTTAAGGCGCTTTTAGTGGAGAGTGGTTTTGACCTCAAAACGGTTGGATTTTTTGCGTTGGTCTCGCTGCCTTACACGCTAAAATTTTTCTTCGCTCCAGTAATTGATTCCTTCGCCGTGCCCCTGTTGACAAGGGTTTTGGGGCAAAGAAGGTCGTGGATTATTTTCACGCAGCTGCTTTTGGTAATTTTTATTTTTGCGCTTGGAGCTGCGGGAATAGTAGGCTCACTTGGTGCAATTGCCCTCTTCGCACTGCTCGTTGGATTCTCTTCCGCCAGCCAAGATGTTGTAATTGACGCTTACCGGATTGAGTTAATCGAAAAAGAAAATCAGGGCTTTGCGTCAGGATTTTATGTCTGTGGTTACAATCTCGGAATGCTGATTTCCGGCGCCGGCGCACTTGCTCTTGCTGAAATTTTTAGCTGGGACGTGGTTTATTTCTTAATGGCGCTGTCAATGGCGCTGTGCATTTTTGTGACATTTTTTGCTGACGAAACGCGTAAAAATTGGCAGCCAAAAAAATATGATTTTTCTTCCTGGGGAAGAAATTTCGTCCTGGAGCCAATCCTTGATTTTACTAGGCACGAGCTTTGGTACGTAATTTTTGCCTTCGTGATTTTATTCAAACTTTGCGACGCCTTTGCCGGCAGTTTGACCTTACCCTTCCTGCTTGGAATCGGCTTCTCCAAAATCGAAATCGCGAAAATTGTAAAAACTTTTGGATTGCTTGCGACCTTGCTAGGTACGCTTTTCGGTGGCTTGTTGGTGAAGAGATTAGGAGTAATGAAATCGCTGTGGATTGCGGGAATTGTGCAAATGTTGTCGAACCTTGCCTTTGCTTACCTTGCTAAAATCGGCTACGACCCAGAGTTGCTTTATTTCGTTGTCTTCGTCGAAAATTTCAGCGGCGGAATCGGCAGCTCAGTCTTCGTCGCTTACTTAAGTGGCCTCTGCAACTTATCCTTCAGTGCCACACAATACGCACTTCTCTCATCTCTCGCCACTTTCGCGCGCAGTGTCCTCACTGCTAGCGCTGGCATTTTCGCTCAGTCACTCGGCTGGTACCAATTCTTCGTGCTTTCCACTTTACTTGCTGTGCCGGGATTGGTGTTTTTGTTTTGGTTAACAGCGAAAAAAGAATAGTACCCAGTGCTCAGTGCTCAGATTTAGTGCAACAACTGTTGCACTAAAAGAGTCTAGTCAGTCAATTGTAATCCTGAGCACTGGGCACTAAAAAATAGAAATGCGTCTAACAACACTAAAGCCAGCAAAGGAGAAGATTACGAAAGGTGAGATTTCGGCTGCGCATTTTATTCCCTACAAATGTCACTGGAATTCCAACACGATTCTGACCTACAAAGAAGAGCTGGTGCGGGTGATTGGGATTAAAGGATTCGCCTTCGAAACCGCTGACGACATTGACGTCGACCTCAAGAAAAACGCGCGCAACAACCTGTTGAAGGGAATGGCGTCGGGTAATTTTTCGCTCTATTTCCACACGATTCGCCGCAAAGAAAAAGGTTTTCCCGACGGCGAAATGTCTGACATTTTCTCGCGTCGTGTGAATGAAGAATGGGCAAGTAAACACTCGGGTGACAACTGTTACGTTAACGAACATTACCTCACCATTATTCGTGGTGCCGACACCGGAGGCGTTGCTGCGCTGCAGAGTGCGGCGAAGAAGTTGCAGCACCGTGCTGACAGGGAATCTTGGGAGAACTACATGCGCGATAGCTTCGACGAGCTCGAAGAAATGACGGAGCGAATCCTCAATGGCTTTGGTAATTACGGCGCACACCTGCTTGGTTTAGTCGAAAATGAGAGTGGTGGTGTTACTTCTGAGCTTCTCGAATTTCTTGCTCGTCTTGTTAATGCTGGTACTGCACAGCCAATGACAGTACCACTCGGTGAGATCTCGCACCATTTGCCAACCAACCGTCTTTATTTTGGAAGTAAGTCGGTGGAGGTACACCATGCTACAGGGGTTAAATATGCGGGAATGGTTTCGATTAAGGAATATCGTCCTTCTACCCACGCCGGCGTTTTTGACGCTTTTATGCAAGTGCCGTTTGAGTTGGTGATTAGTCAATCCTTCTCTTTCATTAACCGAATGGTGGCAATTAGCTCAATGCAGTTGCAGCAGCGGCGCCTTGTGCAGTCGGAAGACGTGGCGGTTTCGCAGATTCAAGAAATTGATCAAGCGCTTGATTCCGCAATGAGTGGTGAGTTTGCGTTTGGAATGCACCACTTCACTGTGCTCTGCGTGGAAGAGTCACCGAAGGAGTTGGAAAGTGCGCTGTCAGTGGCGGTGGTTGAGTTGTCGAATGTTGGGATTACTGGCGTGCGTGAGCGAATGAATCTCGAGCCGGCCTATTGGGCGCAACTGCCTTGCAATCAGGAATTTATGGCGCGGCGCAGCACGGTTAATACGCTTAACATTGCTAGCTTTGCCTCCTTTCACAATTACCCATCAGGCAAGCGCAAGCGTAATCACTGGGGTGACGCGGTAACAGTGCTAAACACTGTTTCGGGTACGCCTTACTTCTTCAGTTTCCATGTTCGCGACGTTGGTCACACAATGGTTATTGGCCCAACTGGGGCTGGTAAAACGGTACTACTTACTTTCCTTTGTGCTCAGGCGCAAAAATTTCAGGGTCGTTTATTTTTCTTCGACAAGGACCGCGGCGCCGAAATTTTCGTCCGCGCCATCCGCGGTCGCTACATGATTCCAGACGCTGCTCGAGTTTCTGGCTTCAATCCATTTCAACTCGAAGACACTAAAGAAAATCGCTCATTCTTAATTGAGTTCCTGAAGGCATTAGTTGCTGAAGGCAATTCTGCTCAACTGCCGGCGCACGAAGTCGAGCGAATTAACGAAGCAGTGAGTGGCAATTACAAACTTCCCAAAGAGCAACGCAGACTACGCAATATTGCGCCCTTCATGGGTTTGAGTGGGCCAGGAACTTTAGCAAATCGTCTAGCAATGTGGCACACTACTGGTTCGCACGCTAAGCTTTTTGACAACGAAAATGACTTAATTGACTTCAGTTCATCGCGCGTTTTCGGAATCGAAATGGGGCGGATTTTGCAAGACAAAGCAGCGATTGCGCCGGTGTTGCTTTATCTCTTCCACCGTATCCAAAGCTCGTTGCGCGGTGAGCCAACAATGATTGTCCTCGACGAAGCTTGGGCGCTAATCGATAACCCGGTCTTTGCCCCGAAGATTAAAGATTGGCTGAAGGTTTTGCGGAAGCTGAACACCTTCGTGGTCTTCGCTACGCAGTCGGTGGAAGACGCGGCAAAGAGTAGTATTTCCGACACGCTTGTGCAGCAAACTGCTACGCAGATTTTCCTGCCAAATCTCAAGGCAACAGTTGTTTACCGCGAAGTTTTTATGCTTTCGGAACGTGAGTTTAAGCTGGTTAAAACCACCGATCCGTCGACCAGATTCTTCCTGGTGAAGCAGGACAATGACGGCGTGATTGCGCGCGTGGATTTGGGTGGAATGAATGAGGTTGTGCGCGTGCTTTCCGCGCGGGCTGACACTGTGGTACTACTTGACGAAATAATTAGCGAAGTTGGTGAAGATCCCGATGATTGGCTGCCGATTTATTACAAAAGGTCGGGAAGGAAATGAGGCGATTTTTTGTTCTCCTGCTGACCTGCCTCCTAGTCTTCACCAACCCCTCCTACGCTGACCAAGATGGAGGTATTGGTCGGATTGCTTCTTGCTCCAGCAGCGGTGCGGTTACGGGAATGCTGGATTTTGATCCAACCTCCGGCGGAAAAGATGTTCAGTTCGATTTAACGAATCCGGTCTGTGCCACCGTGATTGCTGCTAGCTACGCCGCCACTAAAATCGCAATTAACACAATGAATTGTTACTGTGGCGGTTGCAAACCGCGGATTACTCCCTCACCAATTCTTGACTCGATTGATCTCGCGAAGGCTGGAATTAAGTGCACTGGTCAAAAGGGAGTTGGTGCTTGCTGTAACTCTTTTTACGCCGCCTTAGGTTCATTCACCACTTCAATCACTGCACTCGCAATCATTTACGGAGTGTCGCAGAGAACTTTTAACGAAACCAAGGTCTGCGGCTCTAACTGGATGGTGGGTAATCCTAATAAATATGATCTCAGCACGCCCGGCTACAAATCGACAGTAAACACCAAAATAGACAATTGCGTTCACGGCTCTTGTGATAGCGGAGTGAGCCTAGATTTTTCCAGCAAAACTTACCGCGAATGGTTTTACGGCGGAGTCGAAATTGAGGATAATCCTTATGGCGCGAGAGCCTGTCTCGACCCAACTCAATCAGGCCGTTTCGAGGCGAGTGGTGGCAGAAAATATGCTAAACAAAAATATTACCTTCGAGGCACAACAGCAGGGAACTTCAACTGCAAAAAATACCTAGTCTTGTCAGGACAAAGCAACGGGTTCCATAAAGGCGATATGGACGAGGCTTACCAGTGCTGTTTGAATCGCAGTAAGAATTACATCTGTATTGACTACACCAACAACGACATTGCCGACACGACTTACAGCAAAAAGCGCACCCCTACTTTTTGTAAATCCGGAGAAAATTGTGCAATGATGCATCCAAGCTATGTCGACTCCAACGGCACTCCTTTTGGACAAGTGCAAAATGGGGCGGTATGGTTTAGTGCCTGGAATGCTGACAGTGAAATTGGTTTGATTTGCGCTAAAAGTTACAGCCTATGTCCTTACAATTTTTACGTTGGTGGTGGTACGGATGCTTGCGACTACTATAAGGACGGGGTTTGGAGTGAAAGCGCAAGAAGATGGTCAATGATTACGCAAAGTGACATTGATTCCGGAGATTGTTCAGGAAAAAGCGAAGTCAGAAATGTTGACTGTGCCTTTAACGAAAAAGCCGGCAAGTGCCGGAATTACTGCCAATATCTCCGTCACTGCGTACAGACATCGCCCGACAATTATGTTTTTCAAAGTAGCTTAGACTCACCTTATTTTTCTCAGGCCTGTATTGATTTCGTCGGGGACTCAAAAAACGACGTTGGCTACAACACCGGAATTTTGCTTGGTATGCAGTCGCACTTCACTGCCCCAATCGCGCAATGCGTAAAAGAGACTTTGGAGAATCTGTTTTACAACCGCGCCGGTCATAGTGTGTGCGGAACTACAAATGAACTACCAGACCAGAATGGTGTTTGTGCCAGTGGAACTTACGCACAATACGGCAACTACTTATTCAAAAAAGGTAGCAAGGTTAAGGACAATTCTGTCTTTGAAATGGTGCAGAACACAATGTCGTTGGTGATCAAAATGGCGATTACTTTGGCGGTCATTTTTTACGGAATTAATCTCTTGCTCTGGAAGGCAGATTTGCGGGAGAAGAAGGATATTTTAGTGTTCCTCTTCAAGATTGCGTTGGTGATGTATTTCTGTGTTGGCACGGCTTGGCAGGACGTTTTCTTCCGCGGCTTTTACGACTCTTCAATGGTGCTTGCCAATCTCCTCTTCAAGATCGAGACAATGCAGGATCCACACCAACGCGACGGTTGTCAGTTCGGAAAAGTTTCCTTGTCGGATGGCACGCAAGTTTCAACAGAGACAACAGATTCCGGCACGACGATTGTTTACCCGCAATATCCGGCCGGTAAGGAATATCTAGCGATTTGGGATACGATTGATTGCAAAATGATGAGGTATCTCGGTTTCGGTCCGCAAATGAGTAACGCCAATATCGCGTCAATGGTGATCTCCTCCTATTTCTTCGGGCCGATTGGGATTTATTTCGCAATGTCGGTGATGATTTTTGGCTTCTTCATGATCTCGTTGGCGATAAGGGGGCTGCACATTTTTATCTCCTCTGCTGCTGCGATTATCCTTCTCATTTTTATGTCACCGCTCGTCATTCCTTGTGGAATGTTCGAGAAGACAAAAAGCATTTTTAACGGTTGGCTCGGAAAGTTAATTAGCTACTGTCTGCAGCCAGTGATCCTCTTTGCTTATATTGCTGTTTTCGTGACAGTAATGGACCAGACCCTGATTGGCAGCGCGACCTTTCACGGCAGCCCTCCAACCAAAAGTCTATCCTGCTCCAAAATCTGCGTTGACAAAGATGGTGACACCGTGCCCTGGGCAAGTGGTCAGGCGCCGCCTTGTGACCAAGAAGGTCAGTCCTACATCGATCCTTTGAATGACAGCGTAGCCTGTTTGCTGAATTTTAACGACTTTGGTTCTTTTCACGCATTTGCGGTTGTTGGTGTTGTTCTTCCGTCGCTCAAAAACCTATTCACCGGCGACGTGAAGCAGAAGATTCTGACCATCCTTAAAGCCATGATAATAATGTATTTGCTCTACGAATTTATGGATCAGATCTCGGGAATTATTGAAGCGTTGGTTGGTACCAGTGGTACCGGATTACCGAATAATCAGGTTGATCCATTCAAGAAATTGGCAGAAGTGAGGGAAATGGTTGTGGCCGTCAGCAAAAGACTTGAACGCGCTGGGGCTAAAGCTGCGAGAGGTTCGTTAGGTGCGATTCGTGACGCTACCAACTATGCCGGCAATAAAGGCAAATCCACCGATGATGTTTCTGGTTCTGACAGCACTAGCAAGAGTAGTGAGGGCGAAGATGAAGGCGAAGGCGGCGCAGAAGGAGAAGATAAAGGCGAAGGCGGCACAGAAGAAAAAGATGATGGCG
>VGDN01000017.1 GCA_016869695.1 Alphaproteobacteria bacterium | reverse complement strand
GGGTTACTTACGTTTTGGTTTTTCTCAGGAATTTTTGCTTTACGCGATGATCTCGGTGGGCTTGGTAATCCTGACTGCCTGTGACTTCACGCATAGAGTTTTTCCGCAACCAATCCTAATTTTTATTTCAATGATTGGGTTGGCAAGCCGTGTGTTACAAGATGGCAACGTAATCGATGTGATTTTTTCTGCAGCAATCGGCGCGATTCTTGCCGCGATTTTTTACCAAGTTTTTTACAAGCAGAGCGACAAGATTTTTGCCGACCAAAATCACTCTCTTGACTACACAAAATTTATTTTGATCGCAGCGGTGTGTTTTCAGTTGGAGATGTTTTTGTTCTATTTCTTTGCGGTGATGTTGATCTTTACCGTGCTGCTCATCCTCGAAATCCCGAGCAAAAAAAATCGCAATAATTTTGGCTATTCTTTGATCGTGCCATTCCTGTGGCTGACTCTCTTCCCGCCGTTTTAGCAAGCCTACCCCTCAACTTTTTGAAACATGAAAACTGACTACAAAGTAAAGGATATTGCCTTGGCTGAACTTGGTCGCAAAGAAATTACTCTTGCCGAAAATGAAATGCCGGGGCTGATGGCGCTACGCCTTGAATTTGGCGCATCTAAGCCACTTAAAGGTGCAAAGATTTTGGGATGTTTGCACATGACCATTGAGACAGCTGTACTCATCGAGACATTGATACATCTAGGTGCAGAAGTGCGCTGGTCTTCCTGCAATATTTTCTCGACAGTCGATCAGGCCGCTGCTGCCATCGCTAAAGCTGGCATCCCAGTTTTTGCCTGGAAGGGCGAGACGGAGGAAGAGTATGATTGGTGTATCAGGCAGACCATCTTGGGCAATTCTGGCTGGAAGCCGAACATGATTTTGGATGATGGCGGCGATCTAACAAAGATGTTGCATGAAGAATATCCAGAAATTTTGGCAGAAATTAAAGGCCTATCGGAAGAGACCACAACTGGCGTGGCACGACTTTATCAAATGGAAAAAGATGGTCGCTTAAAAGTTCCTGCAATCAATGTTAATGACGCCGTAACCAAATCGAAATTTGACAATCTTTACGGCTGTAAAGAGAGCGTGATTGATGGCATCAAGCGTGCGACTGACGTGATGATCGCCGGAAAATTGGCGGTGATTTGTGGTTACGGAAATGTTGGTAAGGGATGCGCTGAAGCCTTTAAATCACAGGGTGCAAGGGTGGTAGTAACCGAAGTAGATCCAATCTGCGCCCTGCAAGCAGCAATGGCAGGTTATCAAGTTTTAACTTTAGAAGATGTGGTGACGTCTGCCGATATTTTTGTAACGACAACCGGCAATGTTGATATCATCACCATCGAGCATATGCGCCAAATGAAAGACTGTGCGATCGTCGGCAATATTGGCCATTTCGACAATGAGATCCAAGTTGAAGCGCTACGAAATCTGAAATGGACAAACATCAAACCGCAGGTTGACCAAGTCACTTTCCCTGACGGCAAAAGAATTATTTTGCTCGCGGAAGGAAGATTGCTCAATCTCGGTTGTGCTACTGGCCATAGTGCTTTCGTGATGTCGGCGAGTTTCACTAATCAAGTGATGGCGCAGATCGAGCTGTGGAACAACTACAAAAAATATCAAAACAAAGTTTATCTTTTGCCGAAGGAGCTTGACGAAAAAGTTGCACGTCTACATTTGGCAAAGCTTGGTGTGAAGCTTACTAAACTAAGCAAGAAGCAGGCTGATTACATTAATGTTTCTCTTGAGGGTCCGTTCAAGAACGAAAACTACAAATACTAAAAAATGGAAAAATTTCAGATTACCCGCGAGGGCTACGAAAAACTAAAAGCCGAAATCGATAATCTAAAAAATGTCGAGCGGCCGAACATCATTAAGCAAATTGCCGCTGCGCGTGAGCTCGGTGATCTGCGCGAAAATGCGGAGTATCATTCAGCGAAAGATCGCCAAGGATTCATCGAAGCGCAAATCGCCGATCTCGAAGAAAAATTTTCGCGCGTGGAAATTGTGGATGTAAGCAAGCTCTCCGGCGATAAGGTACAGTTCGGTGCAACAGTTACTCTCGAAGATTTAGACAGTGGCCGAAAAATTTCTTACAAGATTGTCAGTGAGTTTGAAGCAAATATTGATGATGGCCTTATCTCAAGCGGATCACCGGTTGCCAGGGCCTTGCTTGGTAAAAAAATTGGTGACGAGGTGGAAGTAAAAACTCCGGGCGGTGTAGTAAATTATGAAATTCTTGCAGTGCGCTTCGTCTAAAAATGAACCAGTTCCCAGTCAGTAAAATCGCGCCTAGGAAAATTATTAACAAAATTGTTTGACAGGAAAGAAACCAACTTTAGTTACCCGCCACCCGAGGTTTACTGGTCCTTCACTTACCTAATACTTCTCAACTTTTACAAACTTGTTTCCAAACTTATGAAAAAAACTTTTTCTCCAAAAAAATCAGCCTTCTCACTGATTGAATTGTCCATCGTTTTGATAATCATCGGCTTGTTGATCGCTGGTGTTACTGGTGGTGCAAGTTTGATTAAAAGCTCTGAGCTTCGTGCTGCAATTTCTGAAGCAAGAGGTTGGGCAACTGCGGTTAATGGTTTTTACAATCAGTACCAGGCGTTTCCGGGAGATTACATTAATTCGGTTGGTACTGCATTGGGAGCCAAGGGAAATGGTAACTCTCAAATCAATGCCTACACAGTTGGTAACAATCCATCTGGTGTTGTATCAGCCATAAGCTCCACTAGTGGATATTGTGGCAATGGAACAAATGGAACAACAGCCACTACCGCTGGATGTTCTTATGAAGATAATGCGGCATGGTCTCAGTTAAGATCGTCAGGCGTTATTGACACCAACGTAGTTTCAAATCCAGATGCTACATTTGGTTATGCTACTTACGGCGGAACTTGGGCTGCAGCTAATGCATGGTCAATTGCAAAAAATGCAACTTTTGGAACAACAAATCCTCAGTCTAAAATCAAATCTTCTGGTTGGGTGTTTGATTACAACACGACTTCTCTACAAAATGTTGTGGTTTTAACCGGAACAATCACTGCTGAAACTGCCCCTACTGCCAACAGCTATGTTAATGGAACAGTTTTATCGCAAGCCGCAATCACTCCTGCTGACGCTCTTTCAATCGATACCAAAGTTGATGATGGTGTTGCTAATACCGGTAGAGTTCGCGCTGTATTGTCCACGTGCAATAGTACTGGTACTTACACAACTTCCACAACTTCCAAGGCATGCGCTCTTTCATATCAAGTCGATCTAAATTCATAAACGAACGGACTCTAACTAAACTTAACTAACTTAACGCAAAATATGAAAAAAACTTTTTCTCCGAAAAAATCAGCCTTCTCACTGATCGAGTTGTCCATCGTTTTGATAATCATCGGTTTGTTGATTGCTGGCGTTACTGGTGGTGCAAGTTTGATTAAAAGCTCTGAACTTCGCGCCGCAATTTCTGAAGCGAGAGCCTGGTCATCCTCTGTTAATGCCTTCCACAATCAGTTTAATGCATTCCCTGGTGATTACACCGTCGGAATTGGCGGTGGTGCTTCTGCTGTTTATGGAAATGGTAATTCACAGATTAATGCATTCACTCTTCAGAACAATCCTTCTGGAACCGCTTCTGCTGTTACTGGTTGTGCCACATCTCCTACGGTGCCATGTGCTTACGAAGACAGCGTTGCTTGGGTACAGCTGGTAAGTGGAAGTTTTGTTGATACCAACATAGTTTCATCTGCAGCAAATGGCATGAATGGTGCTGCTTGGGGAATTACCAAAGACGGAATTTTTGGTAAAACAAATCCTGCATCAAAAGTAAAATCTTCTGGCTGGGTGTTTGATTACAATACGTCCACTACTCAGAATGTTGTTGTGCTGACCAAGACAATAACTAGTGCATTGCCAACAACGGGTGGTACTACCAACACTAACACCTTCGTAAATGGTACATTAGTCTCTGTTGCTACTCTTTCCGGAACTGATGCTCTTTCAATTGATACCAAAATCGATGATGGAGTATCAAATGCTGGTAGAGTTCGCGGTGTTTTGTCTGGCTGTGTTTCTAGTGCTGCTTACGTTACATCTGGCGGAAACTCTCTCGTTTGCGCCCTCTCTTACCAAGTTGACGTAAACTCTTAGTTAAGTTAGTAAGTTAGTAAAAGAGCCCCGCCATCCGTAAGGGTGGCGGGGTTTTTTGTTGCCTGGTTTTTGTTGCCTTGGGTTTGGTTGGTGGAGATTGTGTGTTGTCCAATCATGCTGCCATCTGTCATCCTGAGCGTAGCGAAGGATCTCTTGCAACGCACACCACACGAGATCCTTCCTGCACTCAGGATGACAGGGGGTAATCCCAACCAAAATCAAAATGACTTCAGTCGACCCTAAAGAAATCGAGAAATTTTCACGCATTGCGGAGGAGTGGTGGGATGAGGCGGGAAAGTTTAAGCCTCTGCACAAGTTCAACCCGATCCGCTTGTCTTACTTGCGTCGCAAGATCGAAGAAAAATTTGGCAAGATTTCGGGTGTGAAGATTTTAGATGTTGGTTGTGGTGGAGGTTTGGTAGCAGAGCCACTAGCTCGCTTAGGAGCTGATGTTACGGCCATCGATGCTTCTGAAAAAAATATCCAGATCGCCAAAATTCACGCCGAAAAATCTGGTCTAAAAATTGATTACCGTGCTACCACTGCAGAAGAGCTGGATGAGAAATTTGACGTAGTACTAGCGCTAGAAATCATCGAGCATGTCACTGATCCACAAGTGTTCTTGCAGGATTGTGCGAAGCTCATGAAGCCAGATGGGGCGCTGTTTGTGGCCACAATGAATCGCAACCTAAAATCTCTTGCTTTGGCTAAAATCGCCGTGGAGTACTTGCTACGCTGGCTTCCTGCCGGAACGCATGATTGGAAAAAATTTCTCAAACCTTCGCAGCTAAACTCTTACGCACAAAGTGCCGGACTGGAACTGCATGAGTTGCGCGGCTTTTGTTACAACATTTTGTCGGATGAGTGGAAAGAAGTTGCGGATGTTTCGGTAAATTATGTTGGGATGTTTTTGTCAGCCCAAAATCCCAAATCAAAAATCTAAAATTAGGAATGAACATCATCCTTGCCAAGCCGCGCGGATTCTGCGCTGGTGTGACTCGCGCGATTGAAACTGTCGAGAGAGCTTTGACGAAATTTGGGCCGCCGGTTTATGTGCGCCATGAAATCGTCCACAACAAATTTGTTGTCGAATCCTTACGAAAAAAAGGTGCGATTTTTGTCAGTGAAGTCGACCAGATCCCGCCTGGTGCCATTACCATTTTTTCCGCCCATGGAGTTTCTGATCGTGTCGAGGAAGACGCGTTAGTGCGTGGCCTGGACGTCATCGACGCCACCTGTCCTCTTGTAAGTAAAGTTCACCGCGAGGCAAAAAAATTTGAAGAGGAGGGGCGGGAGATCATTTTGATCGGCCATCGAGGCCATCCTGAAGTCGAGGGCACTAGCGGCCGTGTGAAGAAGGAAGTGATTTTGGTGACTAGCGAGGAAGATGCGCAAAACATCCAAGTAAAAAATCCGGAGAAAATTTCTTACGTAACTCAGACAACCCTCAGCGTCGACGACACCAAAAGCATCGTTACAATCCTCGAGAAAAGATTTCCGCAGATGCAGCAAGGTCTAGCGACAAAAGACATTTGCTACGCCACGCAAAACAGGCAGGACGCGGTGCGTAGCTTAGCGAAGATGGTTGACGTGTTGTTGGTCATCGGCGCGCAAAACAGCTCAAACTCCAATCGTCTGCGCGATCTTGGCGAGGAGTGCGGACTGGCATCTTACTTGATCAATGGTGCAGAGGATGTGCAGAAAGACTGGTTTGTTGACGTAAAAAATGTCGGACTAACTGCTGGCGCTTCTGCTCCAGAAATTTTGGTGCAGGAAGTCATCGAAAAAATCAGAACCCTTTCATCCTCTCCAGTCATGGTTTCAGACATGGATGGAATTTCTGAGAACACATTTTTTGTGCTACCAAGGAAGGTGAGGAGGGATTAAACCACCTCCACCAATCCCCTCTCCACCAACAGCTGATTTAAAAACACACCTTCATCCGCAACTTCTTGTGCAGATTTTTTTCCTTCAACATCCGCCAAAAAAACATCGGCAATGTAACGCCCATGTTGGTCGATGTGTGATGTCTTGATGATCAAAAAAGGGATGTGCTGTAAAATTTTTTTGAGTGCGCGCGTGCTTTTGTCGCCATCCACAGTTCCAGCCTCAGCCGCGTTGATCGCGCGTAGGCGCAGGATTTCTTCGTGAAAAATTTCAAAGCCCAAATCGAGTACGACATGGATGGTGTCGCCATCAACTACGCGACTCAAGTAAGCCTTGTAAGCATTGAGAAATCGCGGGTTGATCGTGGATTTTTTGAGAGCGTAATTTTTTTTACTCTTCACCGTCTCAACAATTTTTACGCTTACTGGCAGCTTCTCAGCAAATTTTTTGAAGACGCCAAAACCGCAATCAAGACACGTCCCACCTACTCCTACAGGCTCAACTAAACTGTACCGAAAAAGCTGACCACGCCGCGCTGTCAATGTTTTTGGCGCTAATTTTTTTACTGACCTGACTTTCTTAACCGTCGGATTACTCACAACTTCCTTTGATTTTTTACGCAGCGACTCCGCATCCAAATTTTCTTTCTTGGTTAGGTCTTCCAAAAATTTCCGATCATCCTCTTTTTTCACGCCAGACAAGACACGGTAGTGGCTCCAGTTTAGCTTGTTGTCATCTTTGGGAAGTCTAGGGTAGGTGGTGTAGAAGCGGCGCATGCGGTAGAGAACCTGACTCGCCAAACCAACATCCTGTTCAAGCTGCTTAATGAGGTAAGTACCGTAACTACCTTTTTCCGACTCTTTGTTTTGCTTTAGGTGATCATCAACCTCTTTACCAATGCTCCAAGCCATCTCAACCTTCTGCCGAGCAATGTTGCCCTGAGTTCGTTTGATGTGGTCTCTAATTTCTAGAAGAAGTTTGTCGTAATTTTTTAAGGTGATTTCCGTAATTTTCATGGCGAGGTTTTTTGGGGGTAATTTGAGATTGGTGCCCGCGGGCACCAATTCATCGTTTTTTTCGATTCAGTAAAATCAAGGCTTCGTGAGGGGTGTCTCATCTAATGGACAATCCTTCTTTTCTCAAAAACTCCTTCGCTTGCTTGATTGAGGCTTCGCGAAAATGGAAAATGGAAGCGGCTAGAACCGCGCAGGCGCCTGCTTTCAGACCGTCAGCGAGATGTTGTAAATTTCCTACGCCACCGGAGGCGATGACGGGGATTCCGACAGCGGAAGTGATGTTTCTGATGAGATCTAGATCGTAGCCAGACCTTGTGCCGTCTTTGTCCATTGAGGTTAGTAAAATTTCGCCAGCACCAAGTTGCTCGACTTTTTTTGCCCAAGAAATCGCGTTAATCCCGGTTGGCACCGTGCCGCCATGAGTGAAGACCTCGTTATGTTTTACATCGATCGCGACCACTACGCATTGTGAGCCGAACTTACGCGCTGCTTGTGTGATCAAATCCTGATTTTTGATGGCAGCGGAGTTTACCGAAACCTTGTCGGCGCCGCATTTAAGCAAGTCGGAGAAGTCTTGTAACTCTCGGATCCCGCCGCCAACGGTGAAGGGGATGAAGCAAACTTCGGCAACTTTCTTAACCATGCTAAGCATGGTGCCTCGATTTTCCTGAGAGGCGGCGATGTCTAGAAAACATAGTTCGTCAGCGCCTTCGTCGAAGTAAAACTTCGCCTGTGTCACCGGATCACCGGCGTCAACGAGATTTTCGAAATTTACCCCCTTAACGACGCGACCATTTTTGACATCAAGACAGGGGATGAGGCGAGGTTTCAACATCAAAGCATCCGGTTCAAAACATCATGCTCCGGCTTGTCGAAAAATTTATGTTTGATGACAGCGGCGATGTGGAGGGTGATGATGGCGAGTAAGCCGTAAGCAAGGATCGTGTGGGCGTGATGAAAAAACATGCCGAGATCGGGATTTTTTTCGGCGATGAAGGGTAGTTGTCGGCCAAAAAAAGCGACAGGGTAGCCGGAAAGATTAGACATTAAGTAACCAGAAAGGGGAGTGGCGATCATCAGGAAGTAAAGCGCGGCGTTGGCGAGATGGGCTAAGATTTTTTCCCAAGTTGGTAGAGTAGCAGGCAAAGCCGGAGCACCGTAAATCAAGCGGTTGATGATGCGCACAAAAATCAAAGCGAGCACTAGCACCCCGAGAGATTTGTGTAGGCCGTAAATCTCCATGCGGTTTGGTGCTTCTTTGCTCAAGAACTCAGTCATGTAAATGCCAAGGCCAATCAGAAACAAAATGATGGCGGCCATGAGCCAGTGGAGGATGCGGGAAGGTAGGGAGTACTTCATGATTTTTGATTTTGGATTTTTGATTTTAGAAGTAGAGCGTGTTGAGCCTGATTTTTCTAAGGCTTAAGCAAGATGATGTCTTGTCAGTTTCTCCACTTCTAAAATCCAAAATCAAAAATCAAAAATTAAAGCGTTCTGCGCTGCTCCACCACCTCGTAACACTCCACAACATCTTTCTCTTTGATGTCGTCGTAGTTCTCGAAGGCGATGCCACACTCGAAACCGTGCTTCACTTCTTTCACATCTTCTTTGAAGCGTTTGAGTGTTTTTAAGGAGCCATCATGGATCACCACATTGTCGCGAAGCAAGCGGGCTCTGGCTTGACGCTTGATCAAGCCGGTCGTTACAAAACATCCCGCCACCTTACCAGCACCAGAAATTTTGAAGATTTGGCGGATTTCAGCCTGGCCGAGATGTTCTTCACTCTTGGTTGGAGCGAGCATGCCTGTGAGCATAAGCTTCAACTCGTCGACTAGGTTGTAGATGATGGAGTAGTAACGGATTTCTACAGCTTTGAGCTGCGCCATTTCTTTGGCGGATGCAGTGGCACGGACATTGAAGCCGATGATGATTGCACCAGAAGCAGCAGCTAGGCTGATGTCGGAGTCGGAGATGCCGCCAGTTGCGTAGTGTACGACCTTAACCGCAACTTCTTCGGTGTTGAGCTTGGCAACTGAGCCGATAATTGCCTCAACCGAGCCGTGTACGTCGCCTTTCACGATGATGTTTAAGTACTTCAATTTTCCCTTGCCCGATTCTTTCAAAATGTCGGCGAAGGACTTGGCTGAGTCTTTCAGCGCCTTCTCCTCCCTCTCTTTGCGCGCACGGTAAGCGATGATTTCGCGTGCCTGCCTTTCTTCATTTACTTCAAAAAACTTGTCGCCGGCATTTGGCGCGCTGTCCAAGCCCAGCACTTCGACTGGCACGGAAGGAGTTGCTGTGTGCACAATTTTTCCAGCATCATCCGACATTTTACGCACACGTCCAAAAGAGGTTCCGACAACGATTATGTCAGAAGTGTCGAGAGTGCCTTTTTGCACGAGTAGCGTTGCGACCACACCGCGCGAAGGATCGATGCGCGACTCCAACACAACACCCGCGGCCTTGCCTTCGTGAGCAGCTTTGAGATCGAGAATTTCCGCTTGCAGCAAAATTGCTTCTTCCAGCTTGTCTAAATTCTTTTTCGTCTTGGCAGAGACTGGTACGAAAATCACGTCACCACCTAAATCTTCGGCGACGACATGGTGGGAGAGAAGCTCGTGTTTCACACGCTGTGGATCTCCATCCGGTTTGTCGATTTTGTTTACGGCAACAATCATTGGCACGTTAGCAGCCTTGGCGTGATTGATCGCTTCGATTGTTTGCTCCTTCACACCATCATCAGCAGCAACGACGAGCACGACGATGTCTGTGACGTTGGCGCCGCGCGAACGCATTTCGGTAAATGCTTCGTGGCCAGGCGTGTCGAGGAAAGTGATGAATTTACCGCTGCCGGTTTGGATACGAGAAGCGCCGATGTGTTGTGTAATGCCGCCATGTTCGCGCGCGGCTACATCTGTTTCGCGCAAGGCATCAAGTAAGGAAGTTTTGCCGTGATCGACGTGACCCATGATGGTCACGATTGGTGCGCGTGGCGTGAGATCTTGCTCTTCGCCATCAGTCTCGAGAACATTTTCAACGTCAGAACCAGAAACGCGTTTTGCTTTGTGACCAAATTCGGTGACGATGATCTCAGCAGTGTCGGCATCAACCGCTTGGTTGCTAGTAACCACCATGCCCATGGTGAAAAGTTTCTTCACCACATCTCCGGCCTTTTCAGTCATGCGTTCAGCGAGATCGGCAACGGTGATCAACTCAGGCAAAACAACTTCGCGTGAGATTTTTTTGTACTCTTTTGGTTGTGTCTGCTCCTGCTGTTGTGGGTGTTTTGCTGATTTTGATTTTTTACGTTTCTGTGTCGCTGACTCCGATTCTTCAGATCCGGTGTTGATGATGTAAGTCAGGCGACGAGTGCTTCCGCGCTCTTCTTTGAAACTTGGCTTTTTCTTGTTTTCCTCTTCCGTAAAATTTTTTTTGCCGGATTTTTTTTGCTTCTTCTTGTCGCGCTCTTCCTTTTCTTTAGTGATACGCTGCTGTTCTTGCTGCTTTTTCTCTCCAAGAATTTTTTCGCGTTCTTCTTTTTGACGGTTCGCAATCTCAACACTTTGGCGGATTTTGTTGCGGACGTCGAACTGGTCGAGTTTGTAGTCAGAAACTTGGTGCTTCGGTTTTTCTGGTGTAGTTACTTCCTCTTTTTCTTTTTTTGGTTCTTCTTTTTTTGGCGCTGATTTTTGTTCCGGCTTTCTTTTGAGTTTGCTTAGGACGTCATGAGTTTTGATTTCGGTCTTGATGTCTCTAGTGCCAGAAACCGCTCTGATTCTGGCTTCAAGTTCACTTTTGTTTAAGCCTGTTTCCGACTCATTTGAACCCGTTTCTTTACGTCGACCTTTGATTGTGACCTGTACTGCTGAACTGCTGAGTTTTTTTTCTGACTTTGGTGCAAGATTTTGTGGATTGATGGAAGTCGGTAGCTTCAGCGTCAGCCTTGCCCTAGTTGTGTTTTGCTCGTTGTCTTTGGTCATGATAAATCTCAGTGCCCAGTGCAGAAGTACCTAATGCTCAGACCCCCAGAATTTCTGAGCTGAGCACCAAGCACTGAGCACCGAGTTTCAGGACTTACGCAAAACCGCTTTTGCAAAGAAATTTTTGTGGCTCGAAGGCTGCGAGGAGTGTAAGCTTATCAAGACATAAGTGCGTACCGCAGCAGACGAAAAAAATAAAAATTTCAAAGCAAAAGGTAGGTTTTGCGTGAGTCCTGAGTTTGTTGTTACGAATTCTTCTGTAAGTACTCCTCAGCGCGGCGTTTGATTTCGCCGGCGATTTCTTCGTCAAATCCTTCGATTGATGCGATTTCGGAAACTTCAGATCCAGCTAGAGACTCAACGGTTAAGAAGCCTTCAGAAGCAAGAAGATTTGCGATCATTTCTTCTACATCAAGCGCTTCGACAAAGACTTTAGAGGCTTGGTTGAACTCAGCAGTACGGCGTGCGGATTCTTGCTCCTCGGTCATCACGTCGATTTTGTAACCAACAAGTTTGGAAGCTAGTTTCACATTTTGTCCGCCGCGGCCAATGGCTAGGCTGAGTTGATCTTCTGCGACAACTGCTTCAATCAGATTGTTTTCTTCATCGACGACAACCTTGCTGATCTTAGCAGGAGTAAGGGCGCTGATGACAAGTTCAGCGACATTTGGTGACCATTTGATGATGTCGATTTTTTCGCCGCGTAGTTCAGAGCTTACGGACTGTACGCGAGAACCGCGGATGCCGATGAAGGAGCCGATGATGTCGATGTCGTCACGACGGGAGTAAATGGCAATTTTGGCGCGCGAACCAGGATCACGAGCAGCCGATTTAACTTCGATGTTACCCTCGTAGAGCTCTGGTACTTCTTGCTCGAATAGCTTCGCTAAAAATTTCGGATGAGTGCGCGACAGGAAAATTTGGGCACCAAAAGCCTCTTTGCGTACATCTTCGATTAAGCAGCGGATTCGGTCTCCAACGCGGAAATTTTCTTTCGGGATGAGGCCGCTTTCGTGAATTACGGCTTCGTAGCCATCCACTTCCATGACGATGTTTTTCAGACCAAGTTTTTTCACTGAAGCACTTACAATGTCGCCGACTCGGTCTTTGAACTCGTTGTACTCTTTGTTCTTCTCAGCTTCTTTGATTTTGTTAATGATTTCATTGCGCGCGACTTGAGCGACGACGCGGTTTAAGTCCATCGGGGGTAGTTCTTGCACAACACAATCCCCGATTTCTGCATCTTTACTTTCTTGTTTGGCGTGCTTCAAAGTGATGTGAGTGCGGACGTCAAAATCTTCGATGTCATTGGCGACAACTTGCAGCTTGTTGAAAAGTTTGATTTGGCCTGTCTTCTTGTCTATTTTGCACTCGATGTCGAGATGGCTACCATATTTTTTCTTAGCTGCACTTTTGATGCCTTCTTCCATCGCCCCAATGACTTCCTGTGGCGCGATGCCTTTTTCATGCGCAATATTTTCGGCAACGAGTAGGATCTCCTTGTTGCCCATGATGGTCAAATTACTAGCCATGACGTTTAACTGACGTTTAGTTGTTGATTAAAGATTTAAGGAAAAATGAGTGAAGATGCAGCTTTGAGGGTGATGGTGTATCGTGGGTGCAAGCTAATTAATGATTTTTGCTAAGCAAGTTTTGAGGAGTTGTTATAAATCCACTTTTGCTTTGAATTTTGTCGTTAGTTCGTTTTTTGGCTCCTTAAATCATGTCTTGATACGCTGCGTTGCTAAAAAAGAACTA
>VGDN01000016.1 GCA_016869695.1 Alphaproteobacteria bacterium | reverse complement strand
CTGAGCTAAAGCTGCATCAATGTGGCCTGCCAAAGAAAATGGCATTAGAGCTTTTCAAGCCTTTCATTTATTCGAAGCTTGAGCTCTACGGAAAATCTCCTTCGATCAAAGTTTCCAAGAAAATGGTCGAAGCAGAAAGATCGGAAGTTTGGGATATTTTGGATGAGGTGATTAAAGAACATCCCGTTCTCCTTAATCGCGCTCCTACTCTACACAGGCTTGGTATTCAAGCATTCGAGCCGGTATTAACCGAGGGTAAGGCAATACAACTTCACCCACTTGTCTGTGCTGCCTTTAACGCTGACTTTGATGGCGATCAAATGGCTGTTCACGTTCCGCTTTCAATTGAAGCGCAAGTTGAAGCGCGCGCTTTGATGATGTCGACTAACAACATCTTAAGTCCTGCCAATGGTAAACCAATTATCGTGCCTTCACAGGATATCGTTCTTGGCCTGTATTACATCACAATGGAAGGGAAGGATTTTAAAGCTAAGCCGCATGTAATTGCCGATAATTACGAGCTTAGCCATGCGCTGGACAGCAAGACAATCTCTCTACATGACAAAATTCTTTATCGCTTCGTCGTTAAAAATTCTGACGGGGAAAAATCTTTCCATCGTATCGAAACCACGCCAGGACGTGTAATGCTCTACAACATCCTTCCATCAATGATGAAGGGTAGTTTTGATGCGGTGAACAAGGTGATGACCAAGAAGGCGGTGACCAACCTGATTGACACAGTATATCGTAACTGTGGTCAGAAGGAAACAGTGATGTTCTGCGATCGTCTAATGAGTTTAGGCTTCAAGAATGCCTGTGTTGCTGGTATCTCGATTGGCAAGGAAGACATGATCATTCCACAAGCGAAGCAGAAACATATCTCTGAGTCTTTTGAAAAAGTTAAGAAGCTTGAGAAGCAATATCGCGATGGCCTGATAACGGCCGGTGAGCGTTACAATAAGGTCGTAGACGAATGGACTAATTGTACTGGCAAGATCTCGCGCGAAATGATGACGGCTATTTCGAGCTACAACAATCCAGTTTCCGCCAACTCAATCTTCATGATGGCTGATTCTGGTGCGAGGGGTTCTGAAAACCAAATTAAGCAGGTTGCTGGTATGCGTGGCTTGATGGCAAAACCATCAGGCGAAATCATTGAAACTCCAATCACTTCCAACTTCAAAGAAGGTTTGAATGTGATGGAATATTTCATCTCGGCACATGGTGCTCGTAAAGGTTTGGCTGATACAGCCCTTAAGACCGCAAACTCAGGTTACTTGACTAGAAGGTTGGTTGATGTGTCACAAGATTGCATCGTCGTTGAAGAGGATTGTGGTACTGATGAAGGAACTCTTATCGAGCCAGTAATTGATGATGGTAGAACAATCGTATCTCTTGCTGAAAATGCTCTTGGTCGCGTTCCTCTCGAAGATGTGAAGACTCAAGATAAGAAGAAGGTAATCGTCAAAGCTGGCACCATGATTGACGAAGCTTTGGCTGATCAAATCGACAAGGCCGGCATTAAATCAATCAAGTTGCGTTCAACATTAACTTGTAAGTCACGCGAAGGTGTTTGTGTGAAATGTTATGGTCGCGATTTGGCGACTGGTGACATTGTCAGTATAGGTGAGGCTGTAGGCGTGGTGGCTGCGCAATCAATTGGTGAGCCAGGAACTCAGCTTACAATGAGAACCTTCCACATCGGTGGTGCGGCGCAAAAGGGTGCAGAACAATCTTCGATTTCGGCCATCTCTGACGGTAAGGTACGCATCTCCGACAAAGGCACGATTACTGATCGCGATGGTCGTATTGTTGTAATCAGCCGCAACTCCGAAATCACTTTGGTTGACAAGGATCAAAAAGAAATCCACAGCTATCGTTTGCCTTACGGTGCTGTTATTACTCACAAGCATGCTTCAGAAGTTAAGAAGGGTGAGCATTTGGCTGAATGGGATCCTTACAATATTCCGATTATAGCGGAAGTGAGTGGTGTGATTCGTTTCAATGATCTTACTGAAAATGTCTCTCTGCGTGAAAAGATTGACGAGGCGTCTGGCGTTTCCACCAAGATCGTTATGGATTGGAAGCAATACAGTAAACAAGATCTCAAGCCACGTCTTTCAGTTACTAAGGGCAAGGATGATGTTTTGAAAGAATATGCTCTTTCAGTGAACACAGTAATTGGCGTTTCTAACGGCGACGAGGTGAAAGCCGGCGATGTGGTTGCGCGTATTCCAAAAGAATCTTCCAAAACTCGCGATATTACTGGCGGTCTTCCGCGCGTTGCTGAGTTGTTCGAAGCTCGTAAGCCGAAGAATGCTGCGGTAATGAGTGATGTTGATGGTCGCATCGAGTTTGGTAAGGACTACAAAACTAAGCGTCGCGTAATAGTGCGTCCAGATGATGCTTCGATTGAGCCAATTGAATATAGCATCGCTAAGAATAAGCACCTCTTCGTTGGAGAGGGGGATGCGGTCAAAAAAGGTGATGTATTAGTGGATGGAAATCTTGTGCCGCACGACATATTGCGTATCCAGGGCATTCAAGCCTTCACTTCTTACATGGTAAACGAAGTACAAAAAGTTTATCGCATGCAAGGCGTGAAGATCGATGACAAGCATATTGAAGTGATTTTGAGCATGATGTTAAAGCGTGTCGAAATCACCAATCCTGGCGATACAACCTTACTTGTTGGTGAATATGTCGATCGTGATGTGCTTGAGGGCGTCAATCAACGCATGATTGCAAGCAAGATGAAGCCAGCACAATGCTCTCCAGTGTTGCTAGGTATAACTAAGGCTTCATTGCAAACTAAATCATTCATCTCTGCCGCCTCATTCCAAGAGACCACTCGAGTGCTCACCGATGCTTCAGTACAAGGTAAGATCGACAATCTTCATGGTTTGAAAGAGAACATCATTGTTGGTCGCTTAATCCCTGCTGGTACTGGTTTGATGGCAATTAAATACAGACAGCAGGCAAACCAAGAAAGGAATGGCGGCGAAGACAACAAACTTGCTGCTAGTTAAGCGCGGTGTTTTTCCAACACCACCTTCGCCGCGCCGCTGTCAATCATTTCATTTGCAAGATCTATCCCGCCCCCAACTGAACTAACGCGCTTTGCGAGCTGCAGAGCAAAGGCAGAGTTGAGTACGACAATATCCCGGTAAGCAGATTTTTCTCCTTCAAGAAGAGCGACAAGTTTTTGGGCATTATGTTTTGGATCGGCGCCATGTAAGGCTTCTGGTGCCACTAACTTAAATCCAAACCGAGTTGGGTCGATGATCTCGAAAGCGCCATCGTGTAGTAAGTATGATTTATCAGTTAGGGTAATTTCATCCATACCGTCAAAGCCATGGATGATGTAAGTGGATAGTTGATAGTTGGTAGTTGGTAGTTGTAAGGCAGAATACATCTTCTCCATCACATCGTGGCGGGAGGTGCCGATTAGTTGGAAGCGGGTGTTGGCAGGGTTTAGCAGGGGGCCGAGGAAGTTGAAGATGGTTGGCACACCTAGTGATTTGCGAATTGCAGCGACGTTTCTTAGCGCTTCGTGAAAGAAGGGGGCGAAGAGGAAGCAGAGATTCTTTTCGCGTAAATTTCTTTCGATATCACCGATGTCAGAAGAGATTTTGATTCCAAGTTCAGCAAATATGTCAGCAGAGCCGGAGCGCGAGGAGATTGCCTTGTTTCCATGTTTGGCGACCGGAACCCCAGCAGCGGCAACGACAAAGCAAACAGCGGTTGAAATGTTGAGAGTATTGAGCCCATCACCACCAGTGCCGCATACATCAATCGCATTTTCTGGCGCCGAAACTTTTTTCATCCTTTTGCGCAAAGCAGTTACCGCACCGATGAAAGCATTGGTTGGTAGGTTTTCTTCATTAAGCGCAAGCAGGATTTTCTTGATTTCTTCCTCGGATATTTTCAGTTCGATGATCTGATCAAATAATGCTTCGAAGTCTTGCGGGGAAAGAGATGAGAGGCTCATTATACTTCGAAAAGTTTTTTAAAAAACTGAGCAAGAATTTGTGGAAAAGCGTGAGAAAAATAATCAGCTAACAGTGTTTAAATCAAATCCAAAAAATTCTTAATCAGCTGGTGACCATGTTCGGAGGCGATGGATTCAGGATGAAATTGCACACCAAAAATTTTCAGCTTTTCGTCGGCCACTCCCATAATGATCCCATCTTTTGTTTGCGCAGTGATCTCAAGATTTTTTGGGCAGGTTTCTTTTTCGATGATTAGAGAGTGGTAGCGCGTGGCCTTGAAGGGAGAAGGCAGTTTACGAAAAAGATTTTTCCCCTCATGAAAAATTTCACTGATTTTGCCATGCATTGGATATGTTTTTACAATGTTGCCACCAAAGGCTTGGCCTATGGTTTGATGGCCAAGACATACACCAAAAATTGGGATGATGCCTTTGAATTTCTCCACCACTTCCAAACAAATCCCCGCTTCGTTTGGAGTGCATGGACCAGGTGACAGCACGATTCCGCGTGGATTTAGCTTCGTGATTTCCGCGATTGAAATCTGGTCATTGCGCTTAACCACTACCTCCTTCTCACCCGCCTGAATCAAGTAGTGGTAAAGGTTGTAGGTGAAGCTGTCATAATTATCGATTAGAAGGATCATGCAGTACTTTCTGTTTTTTGCTTAATGTAGTGAAACGACTCTGATGAAGCATCATTTTTGTTTACTTCGTAAACCAAGCGATGTTCTGCAGTGATGCGTCTATATCACTTACCGCTTAAGCTGTATCTAGAGCCCGTCCCAAACTCTCTAACTGTGATGGCCGTAAATGGTTAATTTCCTGCGCTTCTCTCCCAACGTATGTCTAATACGCTGCGGTGTGGTGCTCAAAAATCCACCATTTCTAGCTCATCGCAGCGAGATTTAGGACAGGCTCTTAGTGTTTCTGGTTTGCCGATGTCAACAAAAGGGTGAAGTCCAGTATCCTGCATGAGCACATGAATTCTGTGGTAAGTTGCTGGATCATATTTTTTTATATTCCTCAAGCGTGTATTCATCCACCTGCATTGCGTCTAAAACCGCGGCAGCAGCGGTTTGGACTTTGGTTCTTTCTTCATCAGTTACCGGCAGTTTGCGTTTAATTTTTTTACGAATTTCGGCGCTTTCTTCGTGCAGGATTAGTGCATGTTCTAGGCGACCGAGATTGTCGGTTGGATCTTTTGCAACAAAAATTCCGTCAGTAAGTGAATCGCGCAGTGCGCCACTTTTAATGAAGCTTGTCGCGATTCTGTGATCGAGAGCATCATTGGCCGGACAATCGAAAGCATTGAAGCGCGACCACATCGCGAATGGGAATAAAATCCATTTTCCGCAGCAGCCAAAGATATTTTGGTAAAGCCCATCGATTGCATTTTGTGCTTTGCACAGCTGCTCCTTGATTGCATGTGCGACCAAATCCTCTTCCTCTTTTTTACAGCCATTTTCTTGGAATTTTTTGAGCGCGGAAACCGCGATGTACATCGCCGACAACACGTCGCCAAAGCGGCCATTAATTTTTTCCTTACGCTTGAGATTGCCACCAAACCGCGCTAGCGCTATGTCGGCGAGTAGGGCGAAAGTCGCGGAGCACCAAGCGATTTTTCTTTCGTAACGCGCAACAACGCCGCACTTAAATGGTTTTCTGAAATATCCACGAGTCACTGAAAGTATGGCAGATCTGACTAGATTGCTGATCAGATGGTTGATATGTGCGAAGAAAACGCGGTCGAATTTTTTGATATCACCATGCTGCAAGGCCTCGATTTCTTGGTATGCGTAAGGGTGACACATGATCGCACCTTGGCCGAAATGGATCAGGCTGCGCGTCATGATGTTTGCGCCTTCGACGGTGATTGAAATCGGGGTCGAGAAATAAGCATTGGCCAAGATATTGCGCGGGCCACGAATGATGCCGCGTCCACCCATCAGGTCCATGCCGTCATTGATATTTTGGCGGAACATTTCGGTGGCGTGATATTTGGCGATGGCGGTGACTACAGCTGGTTTGGCACCGGAATCAATCGAGCCAGCGGTGAATCTGCGCATGGCGTCAAGTGCGTAACTGCGTGAAGCGATGCGTGCCAAGACCTCTTCGACCCCCTCGAACTTGCCGACCTCGGTACCGAATTGCTGGCGGATGGCGCAATAAGCGCTGACTACGCGCGCGACGAGTTTCGAGCCGCCACAAGAAGTGGATGGCAGCGAGATGCCGCGACCAGCAGCAAGACATTCCATCAACATCTTCCAGCCTTGTCCTAGGCCAGCCTTGTTGCCAATCACCGCATCTAAACCGATCACAACATTATCGCCGTTAAGTGGTGAGTTTATAAAAGGAGTATTAAGCGGATCATGTCTGCGGCCTTGTATGACGCCAGGAGTTGTGTGCGGAATAAGGGCGCAGGTTATGCCGATATTTTCATTTTCAGAGATGAGTTTGTCGGGATCACGTAGTTGGAAAGCCAGCCCGATGACGGTGGCGTAAGCGCCGAGCGTGATGTAGCGCTTGTTCCAGCTGAGACGGATTTTGATCTCACCAGCATCATCTCTAAACAACACACCGCTAGAGATGATCGAAGTCGCATCTGATCCAGCAGTTGGTTCGGTAAGCGCAAAGCAAGGCAAATCGCGGCCGTCAGCGAGACGAGGTAAATAGTGATCACATTGTTGCTTGGTGCCATAATTCATCAAGAGTTCCGAAGGTCCAAGCGAGTTTGGCACCATCACGGTGATGGCAAGTGGGACGGAGCGTGAAGAAAGTTTCTGGATTACGCAACTATGCGCATAGGCTGAGAATCCTAACCCGCCGAACTCTTTTGAGATGATCATTCCAAAGAATTTTCTTGTGCGCAGGAATTGCCAAACATTTTCCGGAAGGTCGCGCAGCTCTTGTACATCATAGTCGCGGCACATGCGACAAACTTCTTCCACTTCGTTGTTTAAGAAATTTTCCTCTTCGGCGGAAAGGCGCGGATATTTCTGCGCGAAGATCCAATCGAAATTCGGACGGCCAGAAAACAGCTGACCATCAACCCAAATCGTGCCAGAAGTGAGGGCGATTTTTTCCGTTTCAGAAATTTTTGGCAGCAGACCAAGTTTCTTTATGAGAGCGATCAGGCCTTCAGTGACAATGGTACGGCGCATCAAGGGAGTAGTAAGGATCGCGGCGGCAACGATGTAACAAGTCCAAAATTCTCGACCAAAATCTTGCGTGATTAAGTAGAGCGTGATTACGAATAGATGCGAAAAAATCGAAAATCTTTTGTAAGCATAAAGCGCAAGAAGCGCGATGATTACTAACTCAAGATGAGGGATGAGAGTTAGGGTAGCGATGAGTGAGGCGAAGGGATGGGAGGAGTCGAACATACATTTACCATTTAACATTTACTATTTGGAGTGCGTGGGAGTAAGGCAAATCAAATGATAAATGTTAAATGGTAAATGATAAATTTAGTGCCGGTGATTGTGATGATGTTGGTAAACGCCAAAAAGAGACAGGTATTCCGGATGTTGATTGATGTCGTCCGGATGGCCGTGGCAGCAGATGTGGCGGTTAACGCAGAAGACGAGATCAGTCTTTTGCATGACGAGATGAAGATCGTGCGAGATCAGTAGAATCGTGCATCTGCGCTCTTTTCGTACCTCCTCGATGATCTGATAAAAATCATGAATGCCGGCTACATCGAGATATTGTGTAGGCTCGTCGAGTACAATCAGGTCAGGCTCTCCCGCCAATGCACGCAAAAATAGAATCTTCTGCAACTGTCCGCCGGAAATAGTGTGGATTTGCTCATCAAGAACCTTCTCAACATTAAGACGTTTAGCGAGTTTGTGATCCACTGTGCCAACAAAATCGCGGGCGGAAATTGGGATAGATTTTTCGATCGTAAGCTTTTGTGGCATGTAGCCGAGCCTCATTTTTTGCATGCGTAAAACCTTGCCGGTTGTGGGTTGAATGAGATCAAGGATGATGCGCGCCAGCGAAGTTTTCCCGCCGCCATTTGGACCAATCAGCGTGGTTATTTTTCCTCGCTTAATCTGCAGCGACACGCTCTCAACCACTTGCTTTCCAGCGATTTTTAATCCGATGTTTTTGAGTTCGATGAGAGTCATTTAGTGCTGTAAAAACCCCTCACCCCAGCCCTCTCCCTCAAGGGGAGAGGGAGTCACCGAGTGCTCGGATTAACTCCCTCTCCCCTTGAGGGAGAGGGCTGGGGTGAGGGGTTTTTTATTATGATTAGTCGGATTTATCCGGCTGGTGTTGTGCTCTAAAACTCAAACACTTCACCAAATCTCGGGGCGACGAATTCGTGTTTTTTTAATCCGTAAGAAAGCTTGGCGATTTCTAGGTCTGTGGCTGGGTCTTCATAGCCTTCACCGCTGGTTTGGAAGGTGTTAAAATGCATGCCGACTGATTTTTTGGAATCAAGTTGGCGATGCGCCAGCACCGCATCCTCTGGGCTCATGTGATGGTCACCGAAATACCAGTTTGGTTCGTAAGAACCGATAGGTAGCAGCGCCAAATCTGGGCGGCCATATTTTTTGTAAATCTTGTAGAAGTGGTTGGAGTAGGCGGTGTCGCCAGCAAAATAAATCTGCGCTTTTGGCGTACGAATGAGAAACGATCCCCACAGGCTTTTGTTTGTGTCAAACCAGGTGCGCTTTGACCAGTTGCGGGTCGGCAAAAAAATAAACTCGATGTTGTTGGTGATTTTTAGCGACTGATCCCAATCGAGCTCGAAGCAGTCCAGGCCTAGTTTCTTGACCTTGTTGAGGTAGTAGCAGTTGCCCAGTCCGGTGACGAATTTCGGCGCGAATCTTTTCTGTAAATTTTTGATGGTAGGGATGTCCGTGTGGTAGTAAGAGCTGTGGCTGAGTAGGACGAAATCGATTTTTGGTAAATCTACAAATTTTATCGCTGGTGGGTTTTGACGCTTGGGGCTAAAAGGTGGTAGAGTAATTGGACCGGCACGATCTGACCAGATCGGGTCAGTTAGGATGTTCGTGTTTTTGGTTTGGATTAAGAAGGTGGAGTGGCCGACAAAAATTACGCGCGCATGCTTGATTGGTAATAGTTTGCTAGGATTTACAAAATTGATTTTATCCTTCTTTCCTCGCCATGAATCTTTGCGGCTGAAGGCAAAACGTAGATTTTCGCGGAACTTAGTTTTGTCTTCGGAGAGAAATTTTTTACCGTCGAAATGGTCGGATTTGGGGCCGTGATAGTAGGAGGAGCAGCTCGCAGTGAGAAGCAAAATTAAAACCGCTCGCAACATTTAGGATTTAAGATTTAGGATTCGCTCGCAAACCACGTCAGCAGTAATTCCGAAATGTTTGTAGAGATCTTCACCTTTGGCAGAGGCGCCGAAACTTTTCATGCCGACAAATATTCCATCCAAGCCAAGATACTTCTCCCAGCCTTGTGAAATCGCGGCTTCGATGCCGACTCGTAGAATTTTTTTGTCACCCAAAACTGAATTCTTGTAAGCTTCATCTTGTTGTTCAAAAATTTCAAAGCATGGCATCGAGACCACGCGGGCATTGATTTGCTGAGCTCTTAATTTCTCTGCAGCAGTAATGGCAACAGCAACTTCTGAGCCGGTAGCAATCATCACGACATCATGATTGGCGCAGTCGGAAATGATGTAGCCGCCGCGTTCGCACTGAGATTTTTCTCCCTGGGATTTCTTTTCCAAAAAAGGCAGATTTTGGCGACTCAAAATCATCGCGGATGGAGTTTCTTTAGCAGCGAGAGCGAGCTTAAAACATTCCCAAACTTCCTGCGAATCCGCGGGGCGAAAGACGTTGAGATTAGGGATGCCGCGCAGCATGGCGAGATGCTCGATTGGTTGATGTGTTGGACCATCTTCACCAAGTCCGATCGAGTCGTGGGTGAAGATGTAAATCATCTGCAACTTCATCAGTGCCGCCAAGCGAATTGCTGGCTTCATGTAGTCAGAGAAAACCAAAAAAGTTCCGCCGTAAGGAATGAAGTTGCCGTGGAGGGCGATGCCATTCATCACCGCGCCCATCGCGTGTTCTCGTACGCCGTAATGGATGTAGCGGCCGGAAAAATCGTCGCGTGAAATTGCTTTGGTGTGTGAGGTTTTGGTCAAGACCGACTCGGTTAAATCCGCGGAACCGCCGATTAAATTTGGAAGTTGTGCGGTTAGGAATTCCAAGGCTTGTTGAGACGATTTACGGGTGGCTTGGGGAGTTTTGATGAAGTCAAAATTTAGGGGTAAGGGGTAAGTGGTAAGTGGTAAGTTGGTGGATGATTTGGTTCTGGTGCCTAAGCGGAGCCACTCCTCGCGTAGATTTTGTGGGATTACGAATGGCTCATGTGGCCAGTTCAAGGCTTCACGAACCTTCTTAACTTCTTGCTCGCCGAGTGGTGAGCCGTGGCATTTCTCCGTTCCTGCTTTTGCTGGTGAGCCGAAACCGATTGTAGTGTGGCAGTCGATTAGAGTGGGGCGGGTGGCATTTTGTGCTTTGGCTAATGCCGCACGAATCTCGTCAAAATTGTGGCCGTCAATTTGTATTACGTCGAAGCCGCAAGCTTCAAAACGTAGCTTCATATTTTCAGAAGTGGCGAGTGAAACCTTGCCGTCGATTGAGATCGAGTTGTTGTCCCAAAGTACGACCAGCTTGCTTAGATTAAGATGTCCGGCAAGCGAAATTGCTTCTTGTGAAATGCCTTCCATCAAGCAGCCATCTCCAGCGATAACATAAGTTTTGTGGTCAGTGCCACTCATTTTCCCGGCGATCGCCATACCCACGGCAGTAGCTAGGCCTTGCCCTAGTGGACCAGTAGTTGTCTCAACTCCAGCGAGATGTCCGTATTCTGGATGGCCAGCGCATTTACCGCCAAGCTGCCGAAAATTTATGAGATCTTTAAGAGTAATATCCTCGTAGCCAGTGAGGTAGAGCAAGGCGTAGAGCAGCATCGAGCCATGTCCGGCCGAGAGCACGAAACGATCGCGATTTGGCCATTTTGGATTTTTTGGATCGAATTTTAAGAACTCGGTGAAGAGCACAGTGGTGACATCAGCCATTCCCATTGGCATGCCAGGATGCCCGGAATTAGCGCGTTCGACAGCATCAATTGCTAAAAAGCGAACGCAGTTCGCGAGATCCTTCTTCGACATTATTTTTGATTTTTGATTTTAGATTTTAGATTTGGAGGACGTAATACAGCTCGTATCACAATCTAAAATCAAAAATCTAAAATCTAAGTCCCCCCTAAATCCCCCAGAGGGGGGACTTGGCAAAAATCAAAATGCCAAAAATCATTCAACGCATACGCCACGACGAGTCTGGCTGCTTCCCACTTTTCCGTTTACTGCCAAATTTAGTGACGCTTGCCAGTCTCTGCATTGCCTTGACTGCGATTCTTTTTTCTGTGCGTGGCAATTTTATGCTCGCCTCCGCTCTCTTACTTTTAGCTGGTTTTATGGATGGGGTGGATGGCCGGTTGGCGCGCTTCTTTAACTCCTCTTCTGATTTTGGTGCGCAGCTCGATTCTCTTGTCGATTTCGTGAATTTCGGCGTCACGCCTGGCTTCGTGATCTATTCTTGGGTTAATTCTTACGACGATCTTCACGGTTTGAGTTGGGCTCTGGTCTTATTTTTTGCGGTTTGTGGGGCGATTCGTTTAGCGCGTTTTAACGTAGCACTGACGCAAGAAATCAAAAATCCGCTCTTAGAAAAATATTTCTTCATCGGCATTCCAGCTCCTGTTGGCGCGGCGATGGCGATGTTGCCAATGGTTTTGTTTTACGAATTTGGTGACGGCTTTTACAGCAATCCGGTTACAGTGATCTGCTACGTAGCAACCTTGGCGGTGCTGATGGCCAGCCGCGTGCCGACCATCTCGATTAAAAAAATTCCGGTGCGCAACGAATATGCTTACCTGACTTTGCTCATCCTTGGATCATTTGTGATCGGCCTAATCGTGAAGCCGTGGATCGCCCTAGCGGCACTGGGCATCACTTACGGCATCTCCATTCCGATCACCGCATATTTCTACATCAAAATCGAAAGGGAGGGGAGATGAAAAAAATTCTAATCCTTAACGGACCAAATCTTAACCTGTTGCACAAGCGTGACCACGCGATTTACGGCGATTCGTCCCTCGGGAAAATTGAGTCAGATTGCCAAAATTTGGCGCTGGAATTGGGGCTGGAAATCGAGTTTATACAGTCGAATTCCGAAGGTGATTTGGTGAATGCGATTCAAGATGCGTTGGAGGGTTTTGACGGCTTGATCATCAATGCTGCCGCTTACACCCACACATCTGTAGCCATTCGTGACGCTCTCGAAATTTTTACTAAACCAAAGATTGAGCTGCACATCTCCAACATTTTTAAGCGTGAAGAATTTCGTCAGCATTCATTCCTAAGCGAGGTGGTTGATGCAGTGATTTCTGGACTTGGTGTGCAAGGTTACACAGTAGCGCTGCGGGCGATTAGTAAGATGGTTTAGTTGATGTTTAAAACCCCTAAATTCTGGTTAAGAAAAAATCTGATCGCGATCGCGTTACTACCGTTTAGTGTGCTGTATTTGCTGGGATTTTTTTTGGTAAAAATTTTCTCTCGTCCGCAAAAAATCAGTAAGCCTGTAGTTTGTGTCGGCAACTTGATTGCTGGCGGTTCGGGCAAGACTCCGACTGCGATTGCGGTGGGAAAAATTTTGCGCGAGATGGGTGTGGATTTTGCCTTTCTTAGCCGCGGTTACATGAATGACGGCTCGAAATTTTTGCTGTTGCGTGATCACGACAACAAGGTGGAGCAAACAGGTGATGA
>VGDN01000015.1 GCA_016869695.1 Alphaproteobacteria bacterium | reverse complement strand
CGATGTCGGCGGAGAAGGCGATATTCAAAAACTCGCAATCCCATTCATGCGGCGAATCTGGCAGCAACATTGCCGGATTTTTAAAAATTTTTGATTTTCTAGGATTGGTCAGTAACAGTTGAACGCCTAACTCGCGCACCGCTTCATCTAGAAAAAATTCTCGATCACCAAGATTAGAACCAAGACCAAAGATTATTCGTTTCATTAGAGATTTTTACTGGATCGCCACGCGTTACTTCATAACACTCACGATAACGGTTGCGATAATCCCAAATCAAAAATCCAAAATCAAAAATCAAAAATAAATGCCTCGTCCTACCTCTCCCCACCTACAAATTTACCGCTGGAACATCTCTTCCCTCACTTCGATTTTACACAGATTGACCGGCGTGGTTTTGTATTTTTCCCTACTCACGATTGCGTGGTATTTGGTGTATTACACTTACTTCGTGAATCCCGCTGAGTCTTCCGAAACCTGCGATTGCCCTCTTAATGCTCTGCTTGGTCACCTGTTTTCGTTGGCGGCAATCGGCGTTGTTTTTGCGCTTTATTACCATCTTGCCAACGGCATCCGCCACTTATTCTGGGATCTTGGCAAGGGCTTCGAACTCAAAACAGCCCGCCAAAATGGTTACTTAGTTTTATTAATCGCCCTCCTGTTAACCGTTGCCACTATTGGCGCGGTTATGTATTTGCGGTTCTTTTAAACCCGGAACAGGAGGGGTCAGGCACCTGAAGGTGCCAGACCCCGAACCGAAACAAGAAAATATTTTTATGAAAATCTCTCCTTCGACGAAAACCGGTGCGCATCACTGGTTAATGCAACGCATCTCGGCAATCGCGTTGATTCCGCTCGTGGCTTGGCTGTCATTTTCGCTTATTCAAATCTCGCAAGATCCCCAGGAATATCTGTCGGTATTTTTTGCCTATCCACTAAACGCCATCGCTGGCATTTTATTTATCTCCACATCGCTTTATCACGGCTCGCTTGGTATGCGCGTTATCATCGAGGACTACACCTCCAACAAAACCAGAATGTATTTTTACGTCATGCTTGTGCATTTCATTTCGATCACCACCGCAGTATCGGGAGTGGTGGCGATTTTAAGGCTTCATTTGGTTGGATAAATTTACCATATATCACTTAACATTGATCATTTGAATCCTTGTGGCTCTAGGTTGGATCAAGTGTTAAATGGTAAATGTTAAATGATAAAATTTTAGAAAATGTCAGAGAAAAAAATTGGAAGTTACTTCATAATCGATCATGAGTTTGACGTTGTGGTTGTAGGAGCCGGCGGGGCTGGACTACGTGCAACTTTTGGTATGGCGCAGAAAGGATTATCCACTGCTTGCGTAACCAAAGTCTTCCCGACCCGCTCCCACACTGTAGCCGCGCAAGGTGGCATTTCCGCCGCACTCGGCAATATGGGTGAAGATGATTGGCGCTGGCATATGTATGACACGGTCAAAGGCTCTGATTGGCTGGGCGATCAAGACGCCATCGAGTATATGTGTAAAGAAGCACCAGATGCCATTATCGAGCTCGAGCATTACGGCGTGCCTTTCTCACGCACCAAGGAAGGCAAGATTTACCAACGCCCTTTCGGCGGTATGACCAAAAAGTTTGGCGAAGGCGGACCAGCGCAACGAACTTGTGCCGCCGCTGACCGCACCGGTCACGCCATCCTCCACACGCTGTACCAGCAGTCACTCAAACATAACGCCCAGTTCTTCATCGAATATTTTGCTCTCGACCTAATCATGGAAAACGGCGTCTGCCGTGGTGTCACCGCCCTGTCGCTCATTGATGGCACGATGCATCGCTTCAAAGCGCAGATGGTTGTTTTGGCTACTGGTGGCTATGGTCGCGCCTACTTCTCCTCTACCTCCGCTCACACTTGCACCGGCGACGGCAATGGTATGGTGCTTAGAGCCGGACTGCCGCTGCAAGATATGGAGTTTGTACAGTTTCACCCAACCGGGATTTATGGTTCTGGCTGTTTGATCACTGAAGGTGCGCGGGGCGAAGGTGGATATCTCGTTAACTCCGAAGGTGAGCGCTTCATGGAACGTTATGCCCCAAGCGCTAAAGATTTGGCCAGTCGCGACGTGGTTTCGCGCGCCATCACCATGGAGATTCTCGCTGGTCGCGGTGTTGGTCTAAAAAAGGATCACATGTATCTACACCTAAACCATCTTGATCCGAAGGTGCTCCATGAAAGGCTTCCCGGCATTTCCGAAACCGCCAAAATCTTCGCTGGTGTTGATGTTACTAAGCAGCCGATCCCAATCCTACCAACCGTTCATTACAATATGGGTGGCATTCCAACCAACTACAAAGCGGAAGTTCTAACCGTTAAAAACGGTAAACCAGAAGTAGTACCAGGCCTTATGGCTATTGGTGAGGCGGCATGTGTATCAGTTCATGGTGCCAATCGTCTCGGTTCAAACTCACTGCTTGATCTTGTTGTTTTCGGCCGCTCTGCCGCGATTCGTGCTGCGGAAATCGTCGAGCCGAATGTAGCGCAAAAAGATTTCACCGCTGATGCTGGCGAAGAATCTCTAGCGCGTTTTGACAAGATCAGAAACGCCAACGGCAAATCGCCAACCGCCAAAATCCGCGGCGAAATGCAGAAATGCATGCAGGGACATGCGGCTGTATTCAGAACCGAAGACATCCTGGCCAGAGGCGTGACGCAGATGCATGACATTTTCAACAGTTTTGCTGATCTAAAAATCTCCGACCGCGGTTTGGTTTGGAACAGTGATTTAGTGGAAGCCCTTGAGCTCGATAACTTACGCGCGCAAGCCCTCGTCACCATCACTTGCGCACTAAACCGTAAAGAAAGCCGTGGTGCTCACGCTCGAGACGACTACAAGGATCGCGACGACGTAAACTGGCTGAAGCACTCAATCATGTGGTGCGATAAGGTTGGCAACATTAAAACCGACTTCCGCGAAGTGGTCTTGAAACCAATGAGCAACGAGGTGCAAGCCTTCCCGCCGAAGAAAAGGGTTTATTAGACTTCTTTCAAAACCCCTTTTTCAGCCCAACTGAGCGGTTGGTTCGGTGCTCGGATCCGCACGTATGTTGAATACGCTTGCGGTCCTGCGCTCCGATCCGACCTCCATTTGGACTTAAAAAGGAGGTTTTGAAAGAAGTCTATTAAAGATGGATTGCTTCGCGCTAAAGCGCTCGCAATGACGAGGAATAAAGGTGTCTTGTCATTGCGAGTACGAAGTGCGAAGCAATCCATGTAACCAAGTTCATTAACAAATCTAAACATGGCCGAATTTACTCTCCCGAAAGATTCACGGATCGACAAAAAAGCCGGTAAGGTTTTTAAGGCAAAAACAGGCGCTAAGAATCTGCGCGTCTTTGAGGTTTATCGCTACGATCCAGAGGATGTTGAAAAGAAAAATCCGCATATCGACCAGTTCGAGATCGATATGGATGAGTGTGGCCCGATGGTGCTCGATGCCCTAATCAAGATTAAGTCAGAACATGATTCCAGTGTTACATTTCGTCGCTCTTGTCGTGAAGGAATCTGCGGTTCTTGCGCGATGAATATTGACGGCACCAACTCTCTGGCCTGTACCAAAGCCATATCCGATTGCAAATATAAAAACGTAAAGATTTACCCACTGCCGCACATGCCGGTGGTGAAAGATCTCGTGCCCGACCTTACTCACTTCTATGAACAGCATAAGTCGATCAAGCCGTGGTTACAGTCGGAAGAGCCGAAGAATCCAGGTAAGGAAAGGCTGCAATTGCCGGAAGATCGCGAGAAGCTCGATGGTCTTTATGAGTGTATCATGTGTGCCTGCTGCTCAACTTCTTGTCCAAGCTACTGGTGGAACTCTGAGAAATATCTCGGTCCTGCGATTCTATTGCAGGCGCAAAGATGGATTGTCGATTCGCGCGACGAAGCAACTGCGCAGCGCCTCGATGAGCTAGAAGATCCGTTTAAGCTTTATCGCTGCCACACCATCATGAACTGCGCCAATACCTGTCCTAAGGGACTTAATCCCGCGAAGGCGATTGGGTCGATTAAGCAGGCGATTGCTGATCGCAAAGCATAGTCCCCATCGTCATTGCGAGGCGAAGCCGAAGCAATCCATCTTTACGGAGAAGTGGATTGCTCATCGAACTTCGCTATCCTCGCAATGACGAGGGAGGAAAAAGCACTCACAACGACAGATTTAGAATAAGCAAAATAACGCTATGAAGATCCTATTTCTCGGTTGCGGCAAGATGGGTTCGATCCTAAAGGATCAGCTACTTGGCCAGGTTGAGGTACTCAACTCTTCGCAAAAAAAACTTCCCAAAAACTATCAAGCTGATCTCGTATTTCTAGCTATCAAACCACAAGGCTCGGAAGAGATTCTGCGTGACTTCGCAGCTCAGAAACCCTTTCATAGCAAAACGATTTTTATCTCGATTTTAGCCGGAAAAAGAATATCCTTTTTTGAAAAAATATTCGGCGCAAAAGCCAAGATCATCAGATCGATGCCAAACCTGCCTATCCAAGAACAGCAAGGTCTCTTCCCCTATCTCTGTAACAAAAACATCTCGGTAGCTGAAGAAAAAAAACTGGGCAAAATCTTTGCCCGATTCGGTGTAGCTTTTAGACTACGGAAAGAATATTTGTTCGATGTCGCAACTGCCATTTTTGGCTCCGGTCCTGCCTACATCTTCTTGCTCCAAGAAATCTTAGCAGACATTGCCAAGCACTACGGAATCAAGGATGTGCAGTTTGTGAAGCAGTTGTTTTTGGGTAGTGCCGTTATGTCTTGTAACTCGAATCTCAGTCTAGAAAAACTACGTGAATCCGTTACCTCCAAAGGTGGAACAACCGCAGCCGCGCTTACAGTTTTACAAAAAAAATCCGCGCTAAAAAAACTTTTTAGTGACGCAATCGCAACCGCATCCGCAAGATCAAAAACACTGTCCAATGAGTGATGTAGTACAGATCTATACAGATGGTGCATGTCTTGGCAATCCAGGCCGTGGCGGGTGGGGAGCGGTTCTAATCTACAAAGAATATCAGAAAAAAATCTCCGGCCATGATCGTGAAACAACCAATAACCGCATGGAGTTACGTGCCGTCATAGAGGCGTTACGTGCCTTAAAAAAATCGGCGAAGGCTGTCATTTACACCGACAGCAACTACGTAAAAGATGGCATCACTAAGTGGATTTACAGCTGGAAAAAGAACCACTGGCGCAACGCCAACCGCAAGCCAGTAAAGAATGCCGATCTTTGGCAGGAGCTTGAAATTGAGACGGTTAAGCATCAACTTGACTGGGTGTGGGTAAAGGGACATGCGGGAAACCATTTCAACGAGATTGCCGATCAATTAGCGAGAGAGGCGTCGACGAAGTGAGATTTTTGATTTATACCTATTCCACCTGAAGAAGCCAATCTCTGACTTCGGTTTTTTGGCAAAAATTCACTCGGAGAATTTGGCTGTATCACTTGATACAGCCTGCATTCTCCGTCGTGATTTTTGCTCAAAAATGCTTCGTCATAAATCTGCTTCTTCAGGTGGAATGGGTATAGATTCTTGATTTGAACGAATACAAAAATCCAAAATCCAAAATCAAAAAATATGCTAAAACTTCTAATGAACGCAGGGCCTTGGGGGCCATGGAGTGGAGGTACTGGTAATCATAACCAGAAACCTAATCCGGAACAGAAAAGAACTGAGCAACAAAACTCAGGAAGACAATCTCCTCCGCCACCGCAACAGCCAAAAATAAATCCGGAGGATTTCTTTAAAAAACTCTTCGACCTCTGTAAAAAATTTTCTGAGAAGGCGCCAAAATCGCAGTTCGGATTAATCGCTCTAGGTCTTGTTATCTTCTGGCTTTCGCTTGGATTTTACCAAGTCGATACCGATGAAAACGCCGTCACGCTCTACTTTGGCAAGTTCTACAGAACCACGATTCCAGGCCTTAACTATCACATTCCCTACCCTTTTGGAAAGGTTATCAAAAAGAGCGTTACAGCTGTAAACACCGAAGAGTTCGGCTTCTCTTCTAGCAGAAGAAAGTCCGATGGTCGCAACTTCAATGCTGAGAGCTTAATGCTGACTGGTGACGAGAATATTGTTGACGTTGAGTTCCAAGTGCAGTGGCAGATTGCCGACATCAAAGATTTTACTTTCAATATCGTCGAGCCGATAGAAGCCATCCGCAAATCCGCCGAGGGCGCAATGCGCGAGATCATTGCCCGCACACCAATCGCCAGCGCTCTTTCCGATGGCAAAGGTAAGATCGAGCAAGAAACTAAGGATCTGCTACAGGATATCCTTAACTCTTATCAAGCTGGCGTGCGTATAGTGCTGGTGCAGCTGCGTCGTGTTGATCCACCGGCGCAAGTAATTGATGCTTTTCGCGATGTACAGACCGCCAAGGCCGATAAGGAAAAAGAGATCAACCAAGCACAATCTTATGCCAATGATATAATCCCGAGGGCGCGCGGCGAGTCGGCTCAGGCCAAGGAGCAAGCCTCTGCTTATGCACAAGAAGTGGTCGCTCATGCGCAAGGTGAGGCAGGCCGATTTAATGCGGTTTACAGCCAGTACAGTAAAGCAAAGAAGGTGACCAAAAAACGAATCTATCTCGAAACGATGGAAAAGATTTACGGTGACATGGACAAAATCTTCATAGACAAAAGCGCCGCCAAGTCGGGTGTGACGCCGTACTTTCCACTAAGTGAGATCAAGCAAAGTAAGTCGGCAGACAGTCAGTAGTCAGTAAGTCATTAAATCCGTCTTTAGAGTTGTCACGATCTCGTACTAAGACATGATTCTGAAGGCTCTGACCTAGAACTGTACCGATTGTAACATTGGTGGTGATGTGGTGTCATAATAGTTGACTATTCCTGAATTGTTTCTGGCTGTTGTTTTTGATCATCATTCATCCCATCGCGATGACCCATTATTTTGTTATGATGATGCTCCATTTTGTCGCCACGGCCTCCATTCATTTCATCGCGGTGTTTCATCTGATTATGGCGACGCTCCATCATGTCGCGATGATGTTTTATTCTATCGCCACGATGTTCCATCTCCTTATTATTTCTCATTTCATCACGGCGCTCCATCTGGTCATGATGAAGCTTCATTTTATCTCTTCCCATATCTCCTCTGTCTTGTCTGAACTGTTGTCTATCATTTCTTAGCTCTTGTCTATCCTTGGTGATTTCTTCTTTACTTGCACCTTCGCGGATATCTTTTTTGAGCTCCTTCATGTCATTTCTGATCTCGGCTTTGTCAGATCTGATTTCTCTGTGATCTTGCCTCATCTCTCTGTTTTCAGCACCTGGTCTGCCTTGCTGTATGCCTTGCGGACGTCCGCCCCCTGGGCCACCAGCTCCACCATGAGGTTGTTGCATTGCTTGCGGACGTTCTCCACTAGGCTGTTGTTGCATTTGTGGATGTGGGCCACCGCCATTACCACCAGGAGCGCTACCACCGGAACCACCAGGCCCACCACGACCTCCGGGGCCGGGTTGAGCTAGGGCTGTTGTAGCCATTAGACACATCAATGCAGTGATCTTGGTAAGATTTTTCATAAATTTATTATTACTTGAAGGAAGCTTGAGCTAGGCGCGCAAGCAAGTGCCGGGCTATTCTTGAAAATAAAACAAGCAATCAGGGAGATCTTAATCTGTCTAAAAATGACGTGATTTTTGTAGCAAAAGAAAATCAGCAAGTACGCAAGCCATCATTGCTTCGCCAACAGGAACGGCGCGGATGCCGACACATGGATCGTGACGGCCTTTAGTGATGATGTCGGTGTTATTACCATTGATGTCGATGGTGTGGCGCGGCATCAGGATTGAGCTGGTGGGTTTTACGGCAAAGCGGATAACAATATTTTGTCCTGAAGAAATTCCGCCGAGAGTGCCTCCGGAGTGATTGGTATTGAAACGCACCCCCCATCGCTTCGCTTCGCTTCGCTGCGTGTCAACTCGATCCTCCCTAAATAGGGGGGATCCTAGGTCTCGTTCTCTTGAGTTTTGAACTTGTTGATCAGTGAACATCTCATCGGCGAGCTCAGAACCACGCTTGCCTGCAGCACTCATGCCATCGCCAATCTCAACTGCTTTGACGGCGTTGATCGACATCATTGCGGCAGCCAAGCGGGCATCGAGTTTGTTGTAAATCGGTTCGCCTAAGCCAACTGGAACATTGCGCGCGACTACCTCTACAACCGCACCAACAGAGTCTCCTGACTTTCTTATCTCAAGCAAATAATCCTCAAAATTTTTAGCAGCTATGGCATCAGGACAGAAGAAGTCATTCTTCGTGATCTCGCTTAAATCAAGGCGTGAGCGGTCAATATGCTTTTCGCCGATTTGCGTTAAGTAGCCGACAATTTCGATTTTTTCACGTGCAAGAATTTTACGAGCAACAGCTCCTGCAGCTACGCGCATCGCGGTTTCGCGTGCTGATGACCTGCCGCCGCCGCGATAATCGCGAATGCCATATTTTTTGAAGTAAGTGTAGTCGGCGTGAGATGGGCGGAACTTATCTTTGATGTCGGAATAATCGGCAGATTTTTGATCTTCGTTAAAAATGATTAAGCTAATCGGAGTGCCGGTAGTCTTGCCCTCAAAGACTCCTGACAAAATCTTTACCCGATCTTTTTCTTGGCGCTGTGTGGTGAATTTCGATTGGCCGGGACGGCGCTTGTCGAGATATTTTTGGATGTCGGATTCGTTTAAATCTAAAAGGGAAGGGCAGCCATCAACTACGCAGCCGATTGCTTCTCCATGGCTTTCGCCCCAAGTGGTGAAGGAAAAAATTTCGCCGAATTTGTTCATTATTCAGTGCTCAGTGCTCAGTGCTCAGTGCTCAGGCTCTCATAACTACTGAGCACTGGGCACCGGGTACTGGGCACTTATTTTTTATTCAAAATCAAAACTGGGTTTTTGCTAAAAATGAGATGATCTCCCTCTTCGCTAATATCAAGCTCTCCCGCGGTTATCTTGCCAATCTCTCCTTCCGCAAAAACATCATATAAAATCACGTCATTTTCATTTTTGTGAAAAGCCTTTTTAGCGCGGATGTCGTAAACTTTACCATCAGCGTGCTGTAGCTTGATGCGTGGGTTGGTCATGATTTTTTCGGTCTGATATTTTTTGATATTTTCCGCATGTTTGGTGACCAGCTTGATCGCACGACCTTGGCTGAATGTGTAAAAAACATAAACCATAATTCCGCCCAAAATCAGGACATAGCACAGAGCTGTTAGCAGCTTGCGCGTAAGGTTTTGTAGGTGAATGATTTTGAGGATTTGCTCGATGCTACTATCCATTTCTGTGCTCTAGAGTTACCGAAAAAGAATCGACTGAATCAACCACGCCAACCTTATCCACCTCAAGCCTGCAGCGGCTAATTCGCTTATCTTCCATAATCTCACGCATGATCTCGACGGCCATTTTTTCGATGAGTTTGAATTTCTTGGTCGCAACCAAGCGTTTAATTTTATTAATGATGATATCGTAATCGATCGTGTCGGCGATATTGTCACTAGTGAGCGAGTCGAGATGATTGGTCTCGAGTTCGGCATTAATAATGATCTCGCGATCCACATGCGCCTCCCAGGCATGAACGCCAAGGATAGTTTTGAGTCGGAGATTTTTTATTCGGATCAGCACGGAATTTAGATTTTAGATTTTTGATTTGAAATTTGATCAAATCTAAAATCAAAAATCCAAAATCAAAAATAATGAAAAATCGTCAGATGTTTTTTTTAACCATTATCATTTTCGCCTTAATCGGCCTTATCTCGTGGCAATATTTTATTGAAAATGTGGAGAGGAGTGCAGCACAAATTCCGCAGTCAAAAAATATTATTTTTAATGATATGGCGCCAATCGCGATGACTACTTCGCAGATTGTAAGTGAGATTGAAAAGTATGATGAAAAGCCGGTGCTGATCTATCTCTATACCACCTGGTGTAAAATCTGTAACGAGAATTTTGCAGTGATTAATGAGACTGCGCGCGAGTTCCAGAATACCGATTTACAATTCATCGTACTGGCGATTGATCGTGACATCACTAGTGATGATCTCAAGCAACATCTAAACAAGTTTGGTGACATTTATTTCCAGTCTCATTTTCTCGCTTTCAAAGATGGTTTTAGGGAATTTCTAGCAAAGAAGGGGATTCATTATAAAGGTCATATCCCATTTACCATTCTGCTTTCACGCGATGGTGAAGTGGCGATGAAGTTTATTGGTAAGAAAAGTAAGAACTATCTGCGCAATAAGATTATTAAGGTATTATACGAATGAAGTTTTTTAATACACTTACTCGGAAAGAAGAAGTAATATCAACCCTAGAACCGGAGCATCTAAAGATGTATGTTTGTGGTCCAACAGTTTATGATCGTCCACATATTGGCAATGCTAGGTCAGCGGTAATTTATGATATATTATTCCGTTTGGCGTGTGTGGTTTTTCCGAAGGTAACATATGTGCGCAATATCACCGATGTTGATGACAAAATCAATGTTGCAGCGAAAGAGCAAGGAATATCAATTCAGAGTCTAACCAAAAGAATTACTGAGTTTTTTTATGCTGATATGGATGCGCTTAATATATTGCGCCCAACATATGAGCCGCGTGCGACTGAACATATTGTAGAAATGATCATGATGATTGAACAACTAATATCTTCCGGTCATGCATATATTAGTGGAGGTCACGTATTATTTGATGTTACATCATATAATGATTATGGTATATTATCCAATCGTCATATTGATGAAATGATTGCTGGTGCACGAGTTGAAGTGGCGGAATATAAGAAACATCCACTCGATTTTGTTTTGTGGAAACCGGCGGATAATGAAGATGATATATCAAGTATATTTGCAAGCCCATGGGGTAATGGTCGGCCTGGTTGGCATATTGAATGTTCGGCAATGAGTTCAAAATATCTTGGTGCGGATTTCGATATTCATGGTGGTGGTGCCGATTTACAATTTCCGCATCATGAGAATGAAATAGCGCAAAGCCGCTGCGCTAATCCTAACTCACATTTTGCGCGCTTCTGGATTCATAATGGATTCCTGACCGTGAATGGTGAGAAGATGAGTAAATCACTAAAAAATTTTGTGACGGTCCGAGATTTGTTGGATAAAGGAGTTTATGGTTCGGTGATTCGTTATTTATTATTATCCACTCATTATCGCAAACCTTTAGATTTTAACGAGAAGGCGCTTGCGGATGCCCAAATGGCGATGGAGAAGTTTCATAATTCAGTTCTCAGTGCCAAGTGTCCAATGTTCAGTGTTCCGAATATTATTATCGAGTGCTTATCTGACGATTTGAATATATCTAAAGTGATCGCTGAATTGCATCGAATGGCGAAACATAATGAGAAAGAAGAATTAATGGCAGCATTGAGCTTTTTGGGTTTATTTGATGCTCAGTTCTTTAGTAAAAAAAGTAATAGCGATATTGATGAAGAATATATTAATTCCCAAATAGCTATACGCTTGAAATATAAACAAGAAAGAAACTTTACCAAGGCAGATGAAGTAAGGCAGGAGTTGGTTGGAAGAGGGGTGGTGTTGGAGGATGTTGCGGATGGGAAGACGGTGTGGAAGATTATTTAATTGATAAGTTCTTGATGCATTGTTGGATTTGAGTATTTTCCTTTACTTCCTCAAATCTTTTTAATGGCAAAACTGATAAATCTGTTTGGATATTTATTGGGTGGTCTATATCATCTGAGATATGTGCATGTAAATAGCGATTAAATATATTATTGAATTCTTTTTCAGGAATCTCTGGAAAATAACAGCGGAAGAATTTTAGTTGAGGCACATATATTACGTGGGCAATAGATGGTAATCCCAGTGAATTTGCGGTAGCTCCTGGTAATCCCAACTTAAAAAATCCCTCATCGGTAAAATTTTCTTTATTTTGTAGTGATTTAATAAAGTTGGTTTGAGGCGTTGAAAATATTGGTCTTGTTGATTGTAAGGGGTTAAAAAATATATTAGTAAATATATTATTTATTACGACCAATAATAAAAGAATTCTGGTAAGATTTCTCTGATCGAAATGATATATTGAATAGTGAATGAGTAAGACGATAATAAATAGCGGAATGATTATTAGACCTTCAATATTATTTATATTTTGTAGAAAAACTGATCCCAATATTAAACAAAAGAATAATGTAATTCTGGTAGGAGATAAAACAAATTCCAGTTTTCTTAGAATTATTGCAGATATTCCAAGTATAATAAATCCTGTAGCAAAGATTAATCTAACTCCAGGTACATGATTAAGAAGAATGATTTTTACCAGATTGCCAGATATTGGTAATGTCATCCAGATAGATATTATTAAGAATGATATAGATAATATTATTAAAGATTTCTTTTCTTCTAATGTGAGATTTTGAAGATATTTTCTCCAATCTCCGAATATTATCATTATTAATAATAAATAAGATCCGACTACACTTAACTCACATATATTAGAATATAAGCTTTCTCCATTATATTGATTAATTATGATTGAGGGAAAGAATTGTGAGACAAATTGAAGCAATCCAACATCTCCACCATTAACAGTTCTATTGCCTGGATAGACTGTATTTACGAGGGCTAGCGCCAAATCTTGTATATAAATGAGGTAGGTAGAAATAGATAATATTCCACATATACCAAATATAATCATATTCTTCCAATTTAATATATTATGCTTAAATGCAAGAAGGAATATGAGTGCAGTTATAGCCAATGTATAAAATAGTGGTGGATAGAATGTCGAGAAAACCATG
>VGDN01000014.1 GCA_016869695.1 Alphaproteobacteria bacterium | reverse complement strand
TTTGAGCTGCTAAAAAAAGATAAAAATTCTGTCTTAGTTGACGTCAGAACTTTCGAAGAATTCAGCTTCGTTGGCACTGTCGATCCGCAAGATTTTAACGGAAGAATGATACTCACGCCATGGAAGATAAATCCAGGAATGAAGGAGAATCCTTCCTTCGTTCCTAACCTCGAAGAGATGCTAAAAAAGCTCTTCGGCAACAAGGCAAAAGAAGCTAAAATTATTTTTATGTGTCGCTCTGGCGGCAGATCTGACGCCGCTGCACGCTTCGTCACTAATCTCGGCTACAATAACTGTTACAACCTACTCTCCGGCTTCGAAGGCGAGTTAGATCCCGATGAACATCGCGGCGTAATGAATGGCTGGAAAGCAGAAAAATTACCATGGAAGCAAAATTAATACTCACAGAACAACAGGTGGATAGTGGCTTCATGAGCCATTTCTCCCAAATCTGTCGCGCAGAATTTGGTGAAGAGATTTACAAAAAATGGTTTGCCACTCTCGAGCTTTTCTCTGATCTGAACAGCGAGATCATCTTGGCCGCACCTTCAAAATTCGTACGCGACTGGATTATTCGTGAGTTCGTCGAAACAAAAATCCTGCCCCAACTCCTACAAAAAATTCGCCCAAGCATCAAAAAAGTTACTGCGATTTATGTCGCTAAGCCAGATTTGGAGCAAACCCCCGTCCCATCACCAAGTGCTGAAAAAGTCTTAAACCTCTCCAAACATGACAATGTTTTCGCCTTCGGAACTGAGCTAAAAAGGCATTACAACTTCGAAAACTTCATCAGCGCCAAATATAACAAATTCGCGGTCTCAATGGCTAGAATCGCTGCCGGAATTGATGCGCAAACCAACCTCTTTGAAGACAGAATCCCCCTCTTCATTCACGGCGGAGTCGGTATGGGCAAGACACACCTTGCACAAGCAATCGCCTGGCAAATCAAGGAGTTCGATAAATCAAAAAAACTGCTCTATCTCTCTGCTGAAAAATTCATGTATCACTTCGTGCAATCAATCCGCAGTAACGACGCGATGAGCTTCAAAGAAAAGATGCGCTCCATTGATGTCTTGATCGTCGACGACTTGCAGTTTATCGCTGGCAAAGAAACCACTCAACAAGAATTCATGCATTGCTTCAACGCTTTGGTTGATGCCAACAAGCAAGTCGTCATGGTCTGCGACCGCCGCCCGTCTGACTTAGAGAATGTTGATGAAAAACTAAAATCACGCATCGCTGGCGGCATGATCGTCAACTTTAAGAATCCTGACTATACCGACCGCCTCGCGATTCTAAAGGCTAAATCCAGAATCCTAGGTCACGAAATCTGCGAAAACACCATGAACTTCATCGCTGAAAACGTTACCGGCTCAGTGCGAGACCTTGAAGGCATCTTAAAAAAATTAATCGCCGAAAAGATTTTTGCTGAAAGGGAAATCACCATCGAGAGCGCTCGTGAAGCGCTTAAATCCTATGCCAATATCACCAAGGTAAAATCAACCGCAGAGCTAATCCAAAAAACTGTCGCTGATTTTTATGGCATCACTCTTGCCGACCTAACCTCCAGAACCCGCGAAAGAAAAATCGCCCGCCCACGCCAAATCGCGATGTATCTAACAAAAACTCACACCGGGGAAAACCTGCCAAAGATCGGAAAAATTTTCGGCGGCAAAAACCACGCCACCGTGATTCATGCAGTGAAGTTAGTGAAACAGATGATCGAGACCGACAAAATGATGATGCAGGAAGTGCGGTCGCTCGAGGAAAAAATCAAAAACTAGATATTGTTTTAAAAAAGATTCTTGCCCCGTGGCAAGAACTAACTAGGGGTAAAACCCTTGACGCTCTAGGCTTACCAAAAATTTTGAGATTAAAAAGCCATCTGATTTGTTAAGTGAAGGATGATGATAAAAACATCCTAAGAACCTGTAAAACCTCTACTCGCGCCAGCTCTCTCCAAATCCCCAATAAACACTTGCTTAACCGTTACCTTCACCGGCGAGGTGGTTGGGGTACGCGCCTGATTTTCGGTATTCACCACATCGCACAAAATATCGAGCGACACCCCGCCATCAAAGCATATGCAAATCGTATAAGTTTTCTTGTCTAACTCCTGAATCATCTTGCGGTTAACGATGCGAAACCCACCTCTCTTTTGCTTGCGCGAGAATAAAAACAGGCGATTCAAAATCTTGATGTAAGCAGCGATGCGTCGATTCGGATGATCAAGCGGAATAGTACCGGTCATGATTTGCTCGTCTGGAACATCAATCAAATATTCAAACAACAGATCAGCAACTTCCGCGGTCTCATTTTCAATGCGCTGAAAAACTTCACTAAGTAGTTTTAGATTTTCTGGCGTTGCTTGAGTAACCGGTGAGTTTGTGCTCGGCTTATCCTTCATAGCTTAATCAGTTTTTTTAGTTCAGAAAAAATCTGGTTTTTTGTGTTTATTCGTTGTTCTACAAACCTAGCCACACGCGGGATAAGGCTTAGATATTGGTGCTTGCCGTCACGTTTGGAAAGTCGGGAAAATATTCCGAGAATTTTAATGTTGCGCTGAAGTGATAAGATCTCATAATCGCGCAAAAAAACCTCAGGGTCACAGGGTGATTTTTGTAGGTAATATTCAAGAATTTTTTGCCGAGTTTTTTCAGAAACATCGCGTCTTGCATCCTCAAGCAAAGACACAAGGTCGTAGACTCTAGAGCCAATCACAGCATCCTGAAAATCAAGCAGACCAACATTGTATACCCAACCTGACTCAAGCTCCCGACTTCTGCCGGCAAAATTTTGGCGCAAATGACTCGGCGGACTTGGCTGTATATCTTTATACATCCTGCATTCGCCGTCCTCATTTTCGCTCAAAATTTTTTGGGCAGAAGTTCGGGAGCTTGAGTCAGGTTGGGTATAATCCGACAAAACCATCAGATTATCCGCGTGAAAATCGCGCAGAACTAACACCTGATTTTCTTTACTGAGTAAGTCGAAAATCTGGAACCACAGAAACTTAAAATCAGCCTTTTGTGCCAAAGACATAGGCTTCGCATACCAATCAACAAAGAGCATCACCTCGCGGAAAAGCAGAGCGTGGTTGTAGCTCGGTAAGGTTTTTGGTGCTCGTAAGTGATGTAGATCTAACAGGACATCGCAGGCTTTTTGGTAGAGATGTGGCTCACGAGATGAATCTTTTGCTAGTATGCGACTGTAGGTGTCATCACCCATATCTTCCAACAATAAAAATCCATTTTGCTCATCAGATGCAAAAATTTTTGGCGCAAAAAAATGATTCGAGACCAAAAATTCATCGACTTGCATGAAGGGCTTGATGTCCTCATGCGTAGGTGGTGCGAACATTAGAATGTTGGTTTTGTTACCAAAAAATATTCGGTAGTAAGAACGAAAAGATGCGTCGCCGGCGATTTTTTTAATCTCGCAATGTTTGATTCCGTAAGATGCAAGAAAGTCGCGCGCTTGTTGTTCGTTGATAGAGATCATGTTCAGTGCCAAGTGCCAAGTGCCCAGTGCCAAGGCTCTCATAACTACTGAGCGCTGAGCACTGACAACTGGGCACTAATTCAAAAATCTAACTTAGCATACCATTCAGACGGAGCGATGCCGGCCACGCGATCTTTCAAGATGTCGCTAAAGATTTTGTGTGACTTGATTAGGCTGTACCAATCCTTGGCTGGTGCGTAATGGTGCCAGTTGATGTCACCGAAATAATCAAGCACCGAAATCTGACAAGCGGCGGCAAAATCAGCGACGGAGATACGCTCTCCCGCCAGGTATTTCCTGCTTTCAAGTAAATATTCGATATAGCTGAGATGACTGTTCAAATTGCGTCTTGCAGCACGCAAAATCTCCGAACTAGGTGAGTTAGAAGCAGAGAAATAGCGGTTAAAATATCGCTCATTCAGAACATATCTTCCGACTTCATGAAAAAATTTTTCGTCAAACCAGGATTGCAAACGACGCACTTCCGCCCGCTCCACCACTGAATCTCCAAGGAGTGACTTGGTTTCCTTATGCTTCTCTTCGATATATTCGATGATCACCGAACTGCCAGCAATCACTGCAGCGTTACCGTTGTCGAACAGCACCGGCACTGTGCCGGCAGGGTTCATGGCGATGAATTCTTTTTTCCTTTCCCAGAAATTTTCTTGAACTAACTCAATCCCAATCTCCTTTGCAGCCAGGTGGGTCCTGACTTTACGCGAGAATGGGCAGATGGGATGATGGTAAAGACGGTACATGATTTAGGATTTAGGGTATGTAAAATTCACACAAGACACTGTTGCAATAGTCAGAAATCAAAAATCAAATCTCAAAAATCAAAATGTAATGAAAAGTGTAAAATGCTGCATGGCTAGTATTTGCGCCATCTTTCAGCATTTTTCTTTTTACATTACATTTTGATTTTTGAGATTTGATTTTTGATTCGAAGCCAACCAGCCAAAAACTAAAAGTCTAAAATCAAAAATGACTAAAAAGATCGCCCTCATCGACGGCTACGGCTTTGTCTTTCGCGCTTACCACTCCCTCCCACCACTTACCAGAGTAGATGGTACGCCGGTTGGCGCGGTTTATGGTTTCACTAACATGTTGGTCAAGCTGCTTGCCGGGCTAGATGTTTCGCACCTAGCCGTGGTGTTTGATGCCGGCGCCAAAACTTTTCGTAACGAGATTTTTTCCGACTACAAAGCCAATCGTCCGCCCTGCCCTGAAGATCTCAAACCGCAGTTTCCAATCGTTCGCCAAGCCGCAGAATCGCTGCATCTTCCTGTGTTAGAAAAAATTGGATTTGAGGCTGATGACCTCATCGCCACCATCGCCAAAAAAGCAGCGGCAGAGGGATCAGAAGTATTAATCATTTCATCCGACAAAGACTTGATGCAACTAGTCGGAGGACATGTCTTCATGTATGACGCAATGAAGAATAAGTTTATCGGTGAGGCTGAAGTGAGGGAAAAATTTTTCGTTGGCCCACAACAAGTAATCGATGTTTTATCTTTGATTGGCGACTCATCCGATAACGTTCCAGGAGTAAAGGGAATCGGTCCTAAAACCGCGGCGGAGTTGATTACACAGTTTGGCAGTTTGGAAAATCTCCTAGATCATCTTCCTGAGATTAAGCAGGAAAAACGTCGTCAGCTTCTGGTAGACGGAGTCAGTAACGCCAAACTCTCGAAAGAGTTAGTGACGCTTAAAAATGATGTTCCACTGGAGATTTCTTTTGATGATCTACGCATCCGCAACCTTGATCCGCTTCGCTTCCTAGGCTTTTTAGAAGAGCAAGGATTCAACTCGCTGATCTCTCGCGTAAAAAAAGAATTCGCGATTCCTGAAAGAAAAACTCAACCGAGAGTAGCTGCATTTTCCGAAGTAAAAAAAACCGAAATCACCTCACAAGCAATGCTCGATGAGATCGCTAAACAAGCCACTTTAGATGGCATAGCTACAATCGATTACCACGAGAATTTCCTAACGATTGCAACCGGAAATCCCAAAGAAATTTTCTACACCAAACCCAACCCAGAATCAGACCAAAACCAGGACCTCTTCACCCATCAACCCCTACCAACTACCAACTACCAACTACCAACTATTTTTCTTAAAAATGACTCCATCAAAAAAATCCTCTTCGACTCCAAATCCCCTACCCCCTACCCTCTACCCCTTACCACTTCCTACGAAGATCTCTCCCTCATCAACCACCTCCTCAACTCCTCCGTTAAACACGACCTCCGCGAGTTAATCGACCTCAACTTAGAAGAAAATTTTGAGAATCTGCAACTTGAGTCGAAGCAAGATGTAAAAACCCATTCATCATCTCGCTGCGACGAACTAGATGAGCAGCATTTTCAAGACCCGCACCGGAGACGTATTCAGACATACAGTGAGGAGCGGAAGCTTGAAAATGCTGCTCGGATGGCCGTCGCAGATAGAGATGATGGATGGGTTTTGGCCTGCTTTCGTAACTTTGCGATCTACCAACTTTACCAACTCTTCAAACCAAAAATCTTCGAGCTGAAACTAAACAATGCTTATTATTCATGTGAGCTACCACTCTTACAGGTTCTAAGGAAAATCGAAAGCAATGGCATTAAGATCGACAGCAAAAAACTGTTCGAACTCTCGCAAGAATTTGGTAGCAAGATTAATCAACTAACGCGCGAGATATACACACTTGCAGGCTGCGAGTTCAACATCGCCTCACCAAAACAACTCAGCGAAATTTTATTTGAAAAACTTGGCCTCACCTCCTCCAAAAAATCTAAAAAAACTGGAGCACTTTCAACTAATGCGGAGGTACTTGAACAGCTAGCGGATGATGGTTACGACATCGCTAACAAAATCCTCGAATTCAGAAAATTTTCGAAGCTAAAAAATACTTACACTGATGCGCTGCCAAAGGAGATAAACCCAAGAACTGGGAGGGTACACACCACTCTTTCTTCGATCTCAACCATCACCGGCCGACTCAGCTCTAACAATCCCAACCTACAAAACATACCGATCCGCACCGTTGAGGGCAAAAAAATTCGCGAGGCTTTTGTCGCCGAAAAAGGTAATCTCCTCATCTCTGCCGACTACTCACAGATCGAGTTACGCGTGATTGCGCATGTCGCCAAGATCCACGCTCTAACCGCAGCATTCAAGTCTGGACAAGATATTCATAAAATCACCGCCGCCGAAGTTTTTAAAATCTCTGAGGAAGAAGTTGACGATGAAATGCGCTTCCGCGCTAAGGCGATTAACTTCGGCATCATTTACGGCATCAGTGCTTTCGGACTTGCCAAACAACTCGGAATTTCGCGCGACGAGGCCAAGAGCTACATCGAATCATACCTCGCCACCTACCCAGGCATTGATGAATATATGAAGGGTCAAATCGCTCTAACACGACAACGCGGCTATGTCGAAACCATCTTCGGCCGCAAATGCTTCATCCATGAAATCAACAACAAGAACCCACTAATCCGACAAGAAGCCGAGCGGCTCGCCATCAATGCCCCTATCCAAGGCAGCGCCGCCGACATCATCAAGAAAGCGATGCTACGCGTGAATAAAGCACTACCTGCACCAGCGAAGATGGTTTTGCAAATCCATGATGAACTCTTGGTGGAAGCGCCCACAAACGATGCTGGATTGGTTGCTGAAATCTTGAGGAAGGAGATGACAAACGCTGTCGCGCTAGACGTGCCACTGGTTGTGGATGTGAAGATTGGAGAAAGGTGGGTTTGATTGTTTTTGTATTAAATTCTATTTTTTGGACCCAAATCGATACCCCAAAAATGTTGTTAATTTATGTTCCAGCAAGGCGTATTCATCTCTAATATATGGTTAGGCTTTTATAATTTGGCATAATTAAAGAAATTTAGTGCTAAATCGCTGATTTTTCCCCAATTTCTGAGCAAAAATCTAACTGCTTTTTCTTCCGATTTTTGTCGAGTCCTCGGTGAATTTTTATGCGTTATTTTAGATAAGAAAAAAGTCCTTCGAGGTAATTAATTGTTTTTGTATAATCTTCCAAAGCCTCTTCCTGTAAGCCCTCAGACACGTCAAACTTATTGAACTCTTTGATTAACTTCGGATAATAGACATCGAGATCAGCACAAATCTCTAAGATTGCTCTTCGATCAAGGAACCAATTTTTGTAATCTTCTGGAACGCTGAGGAAATTAAATAGTTTATCGCTAGATGGTGTAGCGCCAAAAAAAAGACTAAGTAATTCACTGCCGTTGAGAGTGGACCAACAACAGTGAAGCGCAAAAATTGTTTTTTCATTATTCAGAAGTTCGTAAGATTTTGGATAATTAACTTAGAAAAATCATTTTCTGGAAAATGACAAAATCGACAAGTCAGAACCTAATAAAAACCAAACATGTCAAAACATAACCCCAAACCAACACTCTCCGTAATAATGGGCAGTAAGTCGGATTATGCGACTATGCAGCATGCTTGCAAAATTTTGGATGAGTTTGGGATATCATACGAAACCAAAATAGTGTCGGCTCATCGCACTCCCGACCGGCTCTACAAATTTTGCGAAACAGCAAAATCTCGCGGTATCAAAATCATCATCGCTGGCGCGGGTGGAGCGGCACATTTGCCGGGAATGGCGGCGGCAATGACTGAATTACCAGTCTTAGGCATACCGGTCGAAAGCCGTACGCTTAAAGGCCTAGACTCACTTTTATCCATCGCTCAAATGCCAGCAGGAATTCCGGTTGGATGTTTGGCAATTGGTGAGGCTGGCGCCAAAAACGCCGCACTTTTAGCAATCGCAATCCTCGCCTTGTCCGACGAAAATCTTGCCAAGAAATTAGAGAAATTTCGTCACAAACAAACCGCTGCGGTTTCAACTAGCCTTTAAGAAACTCGTCCCTACAACGCGCCGCCCCCAAATTTACCAATTAATTTTTTTATGTTTAGATCGTCACTATTACGCCAATTCATTGCCGGCTTTATTTCCATACCAAGCCTTGGCCTGTTTGGTACAAACCCGCAATCTCCAAAAAGAAATTTCAAACAATTCAATAGACCAAATGAAAGAAGAAATACGTCATCAAGCACGTCACCAAGAAACGCGCCATCGCACCGAAGATAACCGCAATTTTCACAAAAGATCTCACTTCACTTCTCCCAAGTTTTTCGGACAAGTTTTTGGCTTAATCTACAATCTAGCCCTACTCTGCTTCGTCTTCTATTTAGTTAAGTCAGGAGAAAAAAACTTGGCTATCCAGATCTTTGTCACTAACGCTGTGCTCATTGCTGTACTTGCCATCGCCTCATCTTTTGGTAACAAAAACCAACGTAGAAATTTTCATCAAAATCGTGACCGCAACCGCGATCAAGATAGAAGCAGCGGCAGAAGATTTAGATCCGCCACCAAACAAAATTAGTGGTATGATTAGAAAAGTGTGGTGCTAAAAACCACAATTTGACTAGGTAGCTCAGGGCTTGGTGGAAAATCTTAAAAAGATTTTTCCGTGACGGATCATTTATTCAAACAACGGTAGTGCTACACCAACCATGTCGGTCAGGCGTATTGGATAATCATCAGTAAAACAGGCATCACAATATTGTGGGTTTTTGTTATTGCGCTTCATCCCAGTGATGGCGCGGTAGAGGCCGTCGATCGAGATGTAGTTCAACCTATCCGCACCAATCATTTTACGGATTTCTTCAGTAGTGAAATGCGAGGCGATGAGATGTTTTTTGTCGGGAGTGTCAACGCCGTAAAAACATGGCGAGATGGTTGGTGGGCTAGCGATAAGCATATGCACTTCCTTCGCACCAGCGTCACGAATCAGCTGTACGATTTTTTTCGACGTCGTGCCGCGTACCAAACTATCATCAATCAGCACCACACGCTTGTTCTGAATCACCGCTAGATTGGCATTGTGCTTGAGCTTAACGCCGAAGTGACGAATGCGGTCGGTCGGCTCAATGAAAGTGCGGCCGACATAGTGATTACGAATGATACCTAGCTCGAAAGGAATTTTGGATTCGAGTGCGTAGCCAATCGCTGCCGGCACGCCAGAATCAGGCACTGGTACCACAACATCAGCATCGATTTTGATTTCACGCGCCAGCTCAATGCCGATATTTTTGCGCATTTCATAAACCGGATGTCCCGCGACCACGCTGTCCGGCCGCGCGAAATAGACATATTCGAAGATACAAAATTTTGATGGCTGCGGCTTGAAGGGCGAAAGCGATTTCACGCCATCAACACCGATCATCACCATCTCACCATTCTTGATATCGCGCTCAAATTTGGCGCCAATGATGTCAAGAGCGCAGGTCTCTGACGCCACCACCCAAGCATCACCAAGCTTACCCAGAGAAAGTGGTCTAACTCCATATGGATCGCGCATCGCCACGATTCCATCCTTGTGGATTAGAACGAGAGAAAAGGCGCCCTCAATCTGCGAAGTCGCGTCGATAATCTTCTCCTGCAGCGTCGATTTTTGGCTAAGCGCGATGAGGTGGATGATGACCTCTGTGTCCATCGTCGATTGGAAAATCGCTCCGCGATTAATCAGTTTACGGCGTAGTGTCTCAGCATTGGTGAGATTGCCATTGTGAGCGAGCGCCAAAAATCCAAGGCTCAACTCAGCATAAATCGGCTGAAAATTTCGCGCAGTTTTTTTGCCAGCAGTGGAGTAACGCACGTGGCCTATGGCCGAACCTCCCTCCAACTTCTTCACAACTCGCGAAGAGGTAAAATTATCCGCCACCAAACCATCCGCGAAATGCGCGGTGTAGTGTTCCCCATCCATCGCCACAATCCCCGCCGCCTCTTGCCCACGATGCTGTAAGGCATGAAGCCCAAGTGCCGTATTAACCGCAGCATCAGGCGAGCCATGAATTGCGAATATTCCGCATTCGTCTTGGAAATGGTCTAGCCCATATTTTTTAATGACTTCTTCTAGGCCGATTGTTTTGCCGCTAGCTTTTTTATGTTCTGCCAAAACCTTGATTCCATCCTCCATGTCACGTTGATCTTCGGGTTTCGAGACTATTGATTCTGTTACTATCCGCATATTGAACACATGTTATTGCACTGAGTCATAGTTTGCCCGCGACATCAGATATTTGTAAACGATCAAATTTTCCATCACCCGCTGCACGTAATTCCTAGTTTCGGAGTAAGTGATTAGCTCAATCCAATCCACAATCTTATCGATATCTTGCTCTTTGCGTGGATCGTAAAACTCATTAACCCAACGCTGCACAGAGTTGGGGCCGGCATTGTAAGCGGCGATTGCCATCATTTCCGAACCACCAAAGCGCTCAATCAGCTTACGGATGTAAAAAGAACCAAGATGGATGTTGTAATTAATGTCGGTTGCGAGCTTCTGTTTGTTGTAACGAATACCCAGCTCCTTCGCGAGTCTTTTTGCCGTGTCCGGCATAATCTGCATGTAACCAATAGCACCAACGGGACTGATTGCCATTGGCGCAAAACTACTTTCCTGCTTAATGATTGCATGCACAAGTGGTGCATATTCATCGTTACTTACTTCTCTGATGATTTGGAATTTATCCTTGATGAAAAATACATTACGCCTGGCAGCAATGCGCGAGATTCTGGCATCGATCTGACGATCTCCAATCTCGTTTACGAGCTTCATCACCACACCAATCTGCCCGTCAGTCTTGGCGTTGTTCACGATCCACTCAAAAACTTTTCCGGCATTTTGCTTGTCACCAGTAAGAGCGAGTAGGTAGGCAATCTGTGTAGCACGCGACTCCGCCATGTAAGCCATATCCTTGCCAGTAATTACTGGATCCCGCGGCAGAATGATGTCACCCTGCGCCCCCACCGAATCGAGCAGGCGATGCTTGTGAATCGCCAGCTGTCCGTAAAAGAAAACCGGATATTTCGTGCCAGCCTTGTACCAATCGATTGCTTGCTGCTTGTCACCCAGCGCACCTGCTGCCATCGCAAGCCAGTAGGTCGCGCGCGAAAGTGTAACGGGCTGCGTTACGTTGCGATAAAGATTAGCGAAGTGGCTGTAAGCATCTTTCGGCTTACCTAGAAAGCGCAGCGCAATCCATCCCGTAGTCCATTCCGCTTCCCAAAAATCTGGTGAGGTTTTGGGTAGATTATGTGGCGCGATTAGGCGATAAGCGGCTTTGTAGTTCTTTTGCTTAATCATCTCGCGACCATAAAGCCGGCGAAGACTCCACCATTTTTCCGGAAATTTTGAATCTTCTGGCAAGTCGATCATCAGCTCGAGAAGCTCATCCTGTTTGTCCTTAGCGCGATACCACAAAATACGGCGATAGGTCAGCAACTCCTTCTTGCGTAGGCTCCACGGCACCTCGTGGAATAGCTTGTCGATATGGCGCGGCGAGCTGTGCTCAAATTCACTGATGACTTCAAAAAGTTTGCGGTGATCATCATCCACCAAATGCATATTTCGTTGCGCATCGTCAGCTCGACCGTCCCACAACAATCTCTCGATACGATTCACATGATCTAACTCGCTTAACTGATCGCGATATTTCACAAAAAAATTCCTCTCCTGCTCAAGCGAGAGATTTTCCTTCACCCAAATATTGGCGATTAATTCGTGGATTTTTTTGCGCTCTGCAAGCAGCTCTTCATCCTTTAAACTAGAGCTTGCAAGCGCATTCACCTCTGAATCTAGAAAATATATTTTTGACTCAACTGTACCAGCGGGATTGCTGCTAAAATAACGCTGCGAAGCTTGATAAGGAATGTTGTTCGCGATGGCCACACGCTCAACATTTCTATGAATGCTGGAAAGGTTAGGATAAAAAGGATTGTCGAGGGCGAAGCGCGAAATGTCGCTGAAAGAGATAGCCTCCAGATCAATCTTGTCGCTGTATTTATTCCACAGCACCACGTCAATCACTGCATCCGCCAAGGATACTTTCTGACCTTCGTAATTATATTTCATTTGATGCGCGTAGCCCAACGCTTCGTCGTAGCTCTTGCGCTCTAGCGCCACCGAAATTTTTTTTAACAGCTCAAGATCTTCTGTCGTGATTCCTTGCCAGAGTTTTTGGGAGATGGGGGTTGTGGGTTTGGCGTGGACTGGCTGGGTGAGCAAAAAAATAAACAACAAGAAGTGCCCAGTGCCCAGTGCCCAGTGCCCAGTGTTGGTCAAAGATTGCAGCAAGATTCTGAGCACTGAGCACTGAGCACTGAGCACTAATTTTTTAAACATCACTCGCGATCTCAAATTGCTTTAAATACAGGTTAGCGTAGGCGCCGCCGCGTTCTAGTAACTCTTTGTGACTTCCTTCTTCCACCACTTTTCCATGCGAGATCACCACGATTTTGTCAGCATGCATTACGGTGGAAAG
>VGDN01000013.1 GCA_016869695.1 Alphaproteobacteria bacterium | reverse complement strand
AATCAATTAATCGACACAGCCGAATCAAAAAGATTTGAGGTCAGTCAAAACCTGAACAAATTAAAAAGGCTTGCCTTTGAGGGAAAACAAATAGTCGAAAATGACGAAGTCATTAGCGCAGAAAAAATCATCGAATTTGGTAAAATACATGAAGCCTTACAAACAAAGGGTGGTGGCTTTATCGAGAATTATATCAGGCTAAAATTCCTGAAGAATCTTGATGTGAAGATGGAGAAATTTTCTTACCAACTCAATGACTTTACGGCAAAATCTCCTTCCAACAACACCGGATCACAAATCGATTTCAGCGGAACTTTATTCAATAAAAGTGGCGACATCGATGACCTCTTCAACAGTTTTGATTCCACTGTCGGAGAAGTAAAAAAGAACTTCACAGACAAGCAGGTTAAATATACAGAACTCCCTCGTAACTTGGACTTCAACTCAAAATATCCGAGCTACCCATTTGGCTTCACCGTCATTAGTTCTCCAACATCACCAACCCCAGCAAACCCCACCATTCCTACCCCTGATCTATAAATGAAAATTCTCATCCTCAAAAAGAGAATTATTAAAAACTATTCCTTAACGGGAGTAATGCTGCTGATTTTTTCTGGTATTTTCGCCTATTATTCAAACCAGAAAAATACCGTACAAAGCAAGGTGGATGACATCTCAAAAGAAACAGTGCAACTCAACAGTGAGCTAGAAGACCTTCAAAGCAAAACATCGGAGATAAAAAAATATCGCGACCTCTGGCCAACTATTCCTGCCGCCAGAAAAAACTCTAGCACCATTAAACTTAATGAAATTACCACGAAACTTGATTCACTCGCCGAAAAATATAACGCCTCTGACCAGTCCGTTAAGCTGACCCTCCCGGAACAAATCAATGACGGAATTTTCAATATCAAGACAGCTGGTATGTTGGTCAGTACAGGCAATGTTTCCTTCATTGCTGTAAATGACATAAAAGCCCTCCTTCTGATCGATGAATTCATTAACTCATTAAGGGGCTATCCAATCATCACCCAACTATCGGTCGTCAAAACCAAAGATTACCTCAGCAAGGATTTAATCGATATGAGTCAAGGCAAGCCGGTTGGAGTAGTTAACGCTAAGATAGATTTTACTTGGTATGTTTACAAAGAACCAGAAGCGAAACTAGACAGTCGGCCAGCACAACCGCTTGGTGCAAAAGAGGGGCAGGCAGATGCTAATTAGAATCTTAGTAATACTCACTCTTACCATCAGCACAGTTCTTGCCCAGCAGCAAGATGTAAATTTTGCCGAAAAAGATTTACCAAATGCTGTTCAAGCAAAAACTGATCTTCCTGATGTTAAACCAGGTGATGCACCTGTGAAAGAATTAGAAATCAACAAATCAACAATAGTTACTAACAACACCATAGCATCTCTTGGCACAATTTTACTTCAGCAAAACGCAGTTTCGCTGATGTTTGATGACGAACAAAATTCAAACATCGAACGTGCGATCTACGCCTTCAAAACCAATCAAAGCTTTACCCCGGAATCGAGTAACAGCGGCACCGAAGACAAATCACAGCAGAAAGAAAGTGAGGTTTCAGAAAACGAAAAATCATACATCTATCTGGCGTCAATCATCTATTTTGGTCGTGATGATTGGGCAGTTTGGATTAATAATCAGAAGATAACCACCGCCTCAAACATGGAAAGCAACGAGATGTATCTGACCGATGTCGAACCAAGTAGGGTAAAGTTCCTTTGGAGGATAAGTGTTAGTAAGTGGAAAATTCTTTCCGGCCAAAAATCAGAGATTCTAGCGCCTAAGATTAATGACAGAAACCAGGTCGAGATCGAATTCGAATTACATCCAAATCAAACTTTTATGCTTACCAATCGCAACGTGATTGAGGGTAAGGCGATAATCGCCCTACTGAAAAAGAAAGAGGTGGAGGAAAATAAGACAAACAGTAGCACTTCCAAATCTAAAGACAGTACAACAAAAGCGGCCTCTCCTACATCAACAATGCCAGCACCAACTCCAACCGCCTCCCCCATCGGCGGAACTGGCAACACAACCATCGATACACTACAAAAAGTACTTAGCGCTACTCAGAACTAATCATGCTGAGCTTAAAGAAATCATCTTGCTCAAAACATTGGTTGGAATCAAGTCAGCACTGGTCGCGCTAAAAAATGTCTGCAGTTTTGTTGTTGAGATTTCTGTGAATAAATTTTTCTTTCTGCCTGCATCAAGATGAGAAACCACCTCGTCAAAAATCATGATGGTTGGTTGGTTCTTATAGGATGACGAGATTCGCGCCCGCGCTAGAGTTATACCAATCATTATCGCTTTCTGCTCACCGGTTGAGCAAAGTTTTGCCGAGATATTCTTTGCTAAGAAAATTGCGTCGAAGTCGGAGCGATGCACGCCAAATTCAGTTTTAAAACTGACCAAATCGCGCTCACGATTTTCTTTCATTTTGATTTTGTAAAACTCCTCAAGCTGTGCTGCGCTTTGCTTGGCGATCATCTCTTCCACCTCCCCACTCACGCAAAGTTTTGCTTGTGGAAAATTCGACGCGAAAGAGGCGATTGCTTTATTAAAAAAATCCACAGCCTCAATCCGCGCTGCCGCTATCGAAACACCAAGCTCAACAATTTTTTCTTCAACCACTTTCAGCCATCTCTCATCATGATGTTTTTGTAAAATAAGTAATCTTTCCTTGAGTAACTTTTGATAATGACCAATGCGCAACAAGTGAGACGAATCAAGGTCGGAGACTATTTTATCAAGATAGTCGCGGCGATCACTTTTGCCTAAAATAAAAAGCTGCTCAAGCTGCGGGGTTAGAAAAATAAAGTTGATGAGATGATTCTTTAAATCACTTTGCCGCTTAGGACTGACTGGCTCGCCATTAATTAGTAAATTCTTTTTCTTCTGAGTTGCATCAAAGGAAATAGCAATTTTCTCGATGAATTCGTGACCAGAAATTTCGGCATAAATCGTAAAATTTTTCTCACCAATCCTTACTATTTCATCAAAATCTGCAGAACAAAGAGAGCCATTCCGCCCCAATAGACTCAAGCCCTCAAGCACATTGGTCTTCCCTACCCCATTCTCTCCAACAAACAAAACAGCTTCCGAATCAAACCCAAATCTCTGCTCCGAAAAATTCCGAAAGTTAGTAAGAAAAAGCTTCGTAACCCGAATCATCACTTACCACTTACCACTAAATACGCACCGGCATAATCACAAACACCGCGCTCATCCCCTTTGCTTCAATCAAAGCTGGAGAGGATCCATCCTTGAAGCGCATGAGCAACTCATCACCATCAACCTGACTAATGATGTCCAAAAGATAACGCGAGTTAAAGCCGGTCTCAATGGGCTCACCGGCATAGTTCAACTCAAACTCTTCGTGAGCAAAAGAGCCATCATTGGTACTGACTTGCAGAGTCGCTTTACCATTTTCGACAACCATTTTGACCAAGCGATGACGGTCTGTTGCTACGGTTGAAACGCGATCAACCGCATCAAAAAATATTTTTTTATTAATCACCGCGACATGCGAATTATTCTTTGGCAACACCTTGTCATAATCGGGAAATTCACCATCAATCAGCTTCGATACAATCATGGTTTGATCAGCTACTAGTTTGATCTTCACACGCGAAATCGCGAACTTCACTTGACTCGCGCCTTCGACAATCTTACAGATTTCGGCAACAGATTTTTTGGGTAGGATAACTCCGAATGGCGTCTTCAAGACAAGATCTGTGAAGGCTAGCGCCAGACGATGGCCATCTGTTGCAACGGTGCGTAAACCTTGCGAAGAGGCATGTAAGTAGAGGCCATTGAGGTAATAACGAGTTTCGTCGCTAGAAATCGCGAAGCGCGTTTTGTCGATCATCGTCACTAAAACTTCCGACTTAATCTCGATTTCTTCTCCCAACTCGCCTTCTGACAAATTTGGGAACTCAGACGCATCAATACATGGCAGGCTATATTTCGACTTACCAGCTTTGATCTGTAAAATCGTTGGGCTTTCTTGCGAAAGCAAAATTGCGCCTTCTGGAATCTTGCGAACAATATCAAAAAACATCTGTGCCGGCACCGTGGTCACGCCACTTGTTTTGATGTCAGCCTCGAAAGCAGAAGTAACCAGGATATCCATATCAGTTGCCGACAACACCACACGATCACCATAATTATTTTTCTGCGCTTCGATTTTGATGTTTTGCAGAACAGGAATAGTGTTCTTTCTTTCAACAGCACCACTCACATTGGAGATAGCTTTGAGCAGTGACTGCTTTGTAACTTCGAATTGCATATCTTAATTGAATTTTGGAATGAGGCCGCCGCCAATCACACTAGCGACAGATCTGTTGTGGGTTGAAGTTTTACGAATTTCTTTGCCAGCAAGTAAATCTTTAATCTCGTCGCCGGTTAAAGTTTCATATTCAAGAAGGGCTTTGGCTAATTTTTCGAGATCAGATCTTTTCTCGAGTAAAATTTTCTTCGCATCCTCCAAGGCCTCATCAGCAATGCGCTTCACCTCTTCATCGATTAGCTTTCCAGTCTCTTCGGAGTAAGGCTTATTCGCTGCATAAAATCTGGTGCCCTCATCTTCGCTGTAATCAATCGCGCCGATCTTGTCGCTAAGCCCCCATTTGGTTACCATGTTGCGCGCCATCATTGTCGCTTGCTCGATGTCAGATGATGCGCCGGTAGTCACTTTTTCATATCCAAAAATCAGCTCCTCCGCTGCACGCCCACCAAAGGCAACAATTAGGTCATCCTTCAGCTTTGCGCGCGTGATTGAGAAGCGATCATTTTCCGGCAAGCGCATTACCAAGCCAAGCGCGCGGCCACGCGGAATGATCGTCGCCTTGTGGATCGGATCAGAATTTTGACAGTTAAGCGCAGTGATGGCATGGCCGGCTTCGTGATAAGCGGTGAGCTCCTTTTCGGATTTTTGCATCACCATCGATTTGCGCTCAGTACCCATCATGATCTTATCCTTTGCCTCTTCAAAATTTTGCATCGTCACCATCTTCTGATTATGGCGCGCAGCAGTAAGTGCAGCTTCATTCACAAGATTGGCGAGGTCGGCACCAGCAAAACCAGGAGTGCCTCGCGCTAAGATTTTTAAATCAACATCAGCGGCGGCGGCAATTTTTTTCATATGCACAGTAAGAATCTGCTCGCGTCCAACAATATCAGGATTCGGCACAGTTACTTGGCGATCGAAACGTCCGGGGCGAAGCAGAGCACGATCCAAAACATCCGGACGATTTGTCGCGGCGATAATCACCACTCCCTCATTGTCGGAAAAGCCATCCATCTCAACAAGCATTTGGTTTAGAGTCTGCTCGCGTTCATCATTACCTCCGCCGATACCGGAGCCGCGATGACGCCCAACTGCATCGATTTCATCAATGAAGACAATGCAAGGTGCGGATTTCTTGGCTTGCTCAAACATGTCTCGAACCCTTGATGCACCTACGCCGACAAACATCTCAACAAAATCAGAACCGGATATCGAGAAAAATGGAACTCCTGCCTCTCCAGCAATAGCACGGGCTAACAAGGTTTTACCAGTACCCGGTGATCCAATCAACAAACAACCGCGTGGAATCTTCGCGCCAACATCCACATATTTCTTAGCGTCTTTAAGGAAATCGACGATTTCAGTTAGCTCCTGCTTGGCCTCATCAATGCCTGCTACATCGGCGAAGGTGACTTTATTTTTATTTTCCTGCAGCAGACGTGCGCGCGAACGACCAAAGCCGAAAGCACCACCACGACCCAAACCACCCCCTGCCCCGCGTGCCATATAAACCCATAGCGCAATCATGATGATGAAAGGCAGCCAGCCGAGAATGCCAGCTACAACCTTATCCGACTTGCTAATTAGGGGCATCGCGTTGATCGCGACACCTTTTTCTTTGAGGTCAGAAACAAGGTCAGGATAGTCGGGAAGATAGGTGTAAAACTGCGAGCCATCCTTCAGTTTGCCAATTAAGTCACTACCTTTGATGTCAACTGAAGTCACATCTCCGGAGTCAACTTTTTTCATAAACTCACTGAAGACCAGCTTGTTTCCAGCTACATTACTTGGGTCTTCAAGCATATTCGAAACAGCAACAACGACAGCAAAAATAATCAGCCAAGTCAGGAAATTTTTTCCGGAATTTTGCATTGAGAAATTTTAAAATTGATGCGTGAAAAGTGGTGACAAGAACTATGAACAGACGCCTGAGATTCAAGCAAGCACAAAAAAACCCGCCTAAGTTTTTATGCTTAGGCGGGTTTAGTTTTTTGTAAATCCAATATCACTAGGAGGCTTGGCGACAACCTACTCTCACTGGCCATAACGACCAAATACCATCGGCGCGACATGCGTTTCACTTGCGAGTTCGGAATGTATCGAGTGGTTCCACACCGCTATCCTCACCAAGCCATCAAGTGATATTGGGACGCTAAGCATTATGGTTTAGCGCCTATGATAACTAGAGATACCTGCAAATTCTGTTTATCTCGATCCTTACTAATGCAGATCAATTCCACACATAGCTTAGAAATAAGCCAATCGGGTTATTAGTACTGGTTAGCTCAAAGCGTTACCGCCCTTACACATCCAGCCTATCAACGTGGTAGTCTTCCACGACCCTAATAGGGAAAATTTGTTTTGAGGGAGGCTTCCCACTTAGATGCTTTCAGCGGTTATCCCGTCCGTACTTAGCTACCCAGCAATGCTTCTGGCGAAACAACTGGAACACCATTGGTACGTTCAACTCGGTCCTCTCGTACTAAAGTCAACTCCTCTCAATTTTCCAAACACCTGCGGCAGATAGGGACCAAACTGTCTCACGACGTTTTGAACCCAGCTCACGTACCACTTTAATCGGCGAACAGCCGAACCCTTGGGACCTTCTTCAGCCCCAGGATGTGATGAGCCGACATCGAGGTGCCAAACGATTCCGTCGATATGAACTCTAGGGAATCATCAGCCTGTTATCCCCGGCGTACCTTTTATCCGTTGAGCGATGGCCCTTCCATACAGAACCACCGGATCACTATGACCGTCTTTCGACTCTGCTCGACTTGTAGGTCTCGCAGTCAGGCAAGCTTTTGCCATTGCACTCTAAAACTGATTTCCGACCAGTCTGAGCTTACCATTGCGCGCCTCCGTTACTCTTTGGGAGGCGACCGCCCCAGTCAAACTACCCACCATACAGTGTCCTAAGCAGCGATGTAGCTGCTCTAGTTAGAAGTCAAAAATAAGTAGGGTGGTATTTCAAGGTTGGCTCCACGAAAGCTAGCGCCTCCGCTTCAAAGCCTCCCACCTATCCTACACAACTCATTTTTGAATTCAGTGTAAAGTTATAGTAAAGGTGCACGGGGTCTTTCCGTCTAACCGCAGGAATACCGCATCTTAACGGCAAATTCAATTTCACTGAGTCTACACTGGAGACAGAGGGGAAGTCGTTACGCCATTCGTGCGGGTCGGAACTTACCCGACAAGGAATTTCGCTCGAATTATCTTAATTATTTCTAATAAAGTCGGACTTTATCTTAAGGTATTTTTGCTATTCATTTGATTAATGATTTGTCGAATTTCTTCGATGCCATCACTGCTCAAATGCCTTTGTTTTTCCATTAGCAGCAAGACTTGGCGGAATTTTTTGAATTCCACATTCTTTTTCGTTTTTAACGAATGCTTAATGAAAAATGGGATGATGATTTGCAAAAGATGATCAATGCCTCGAACCCTATAAGCCATTCGGTCGCCGTGATTTATTCGAACCACGCCACAACCAAAATATTCTTTTAGAGCATAAAGCACTTGTACATCTCGCTTATGTTGAACAACGGTAAATTCCGGCAACACTTGGTAGCCGGAGGTCATTTCTTTATGAGGATTAATACTCACATGAAAACAACCTTCACCATCAACAAAACCAGCAACCCATTGTGGTTCTAGCTTCATAAATTTACCTCCCAAACGTAAAGTCTCTGAGGATTCTTTCAGGATTACTCCCGAAGTCTTTCCTGCGGATTATCCACATGTCTGTCAGATTTTTACTGTTAGTATTTAAGTTAAAAGAAAAGACCTAAACAGTCATAAAGCAACGAATCGCTTCGCTGTAACTTAAAGCAACCAACGAGTACTGAAGCAGTATTTGAGGACTTTCCCGCATATGGTTTGGTTTTACTAAGGCTGCGTTTATCTAACCTTAGGACCGTCATAGTTACGGCCGCCGTTTACTGGGGCTTCGATCAGGAGCTTGCACCCCATCACTTGACCTTCCAGCACCGGGCAGGCGTCAGACCCTATACTTCATCTTAATGATTTAGCAGAGCCCTGTGTTTTTGATAAACAGTCGCTACCCCCATTTCTGTGCCACCTTTCTATGGTTACCCAAAGAAGGCCATCCTTTTCCCGAAGTTACGGATGCATTTTGCCTAGTTCCTTCAGTGTAGTTCTCTCAAGCGCCTTGGTATCTTCAACCCATCCACCTGTGTCGGTTTTGGTACGATCTTAACGTGGGGCTATTTCCTGGAAGCAACTTCGCTGCACCTTCAATCCAATAAGAAGATACAGAAAAGTACGCTCCGTCACTCACCACTCGGTTCAGGAATATTAACCTGATTTCCATCGGCTACGCCTTTCGGCCTCGCCTTAGGTATCGACTAACCCTGCTCAGATTAACTTTAAGCAGGAAACCTTGGATTTTCGGCGAACAAGTTTCTCACTTGTTTTATCGTTACTCATGTCGGCATTCTCACTTGTGATATCTCCAGCAAACCTAACGGTTCACCTTCGCAGACTTACACAACGCTCCGCTACCACTCACTGGCACAATGCCAGGAGTCCATGTCTTCGGTATATCACTTTAGCCCCGTTACATTTTCGGCGCAAAAAGACTTAATTAGACCAGTGAGCTATTACGCTTTCTTTAAAGGATGGCTGCTTCTAAGCCAACCTCCTGGTTGTTTTGGTCTCTTCACTTCCTTTCCCACTTAGTGATAATTTAGGGACCTTAGACGATGGTCTGGGCTGTTTCCCTCTCGGCACCGGACCTTAGCACCCGATGCCTGCCTGCCGAGCTGAACTCGTTGGTATTTGGAGTTTGTTAAGGTTTGGTAAGTCTTTTGGACCCCCTAGCCTTGACAGTGCTCTACCCCCAACGGTAATCACTCGACGCCCTACCTAAATAGATTTCGCGGAGAACCAGCTATATCTAGATTTGTTTAGCCTTTCACCCCTAATCACAACTCATCCCGTAACTTTGCAACGTTAATGGGTTCGGTCCTCCAGTAGGTGTTACCCTACCTTCAACCTGGTCATGACTAGCTCATCTAGTTTCGGGTCTAATTCGCTATACTAAGTCGCCCTGTTAGGACTCGCTTTCGCTACGCCTACACCTTGCGGCTTAAGCTTGCATAACAAAATTAACTCGCCGACCCATTATACAAAAGGTACGCCATCACCCCCTAAAGAGGCTCTGACTGCTTGTAGGCATTCGATTTCAGTATCTATTTCACTCCCCTTATCGGGGTTCTTTTCACCTTTCCCTCACGGTACTAGTTCACTATCGGTCATAGAAGAGTACTTAGGCTTGGATGAACTGGTCCACCCATGTTCAGACAGGATTTCACGTGTCCCGCCCTACTCGAGCCTGGCGTCTTACATCTGCTCATACGGGACTATCACCCACTATGGTCAACCTTTCCAGGTTATTCTGATTTGTAAAACTCCAGGACTGGCCTGGTCCGCGTTCGCTCGTCACTACTAACGGAGTCTCTGTTGATGTCCTTTCCTCCGGCTACTTAGATATTTCAGTTCACCGGGTATGCCCTCCCTAACCTATGAATTCAGTTAGGGATGCTCTCTAAAAGAGAGCGGGTTGCCCCATTCGGAAATCCTCGGATCAAAGCTTATTGGCAGCTCCCCGAGGCATATCGCAGCCTATCACGTCCTTCATCGCCTTTCTATGCCAAGGCATCCATCAAATGCCCTTACTTTGCTTACTTTCCAAATCTATGTGTGGAATGAATATGCAGATAATAAGGTTCTCTTGAGATAAACTTTTTCAGTTTATGAATTCGCTGATTGGCCAAGCAATTAAATTGCTCACCAATCGCGGTATTCTCTAGTTATCAATATATTTACGATTGTAAAAACAGCGTAACTGTCCGGCCAAAATTTTAAGACAGAAAACCCCACTCAAAAAAAATTTTTTAAAAATTTTTGAGAGAGTATTCTACTAAGAAATTTTGGATTTTTGACCTGCTTCAAGCTGGTCAAGACAGCTACAAATCAGCCACTAACTAAGTGCTACTAACTGAACTTCAAAAATTAGAAGGGCGGGCATCATTCTGGTCAGTTTTTAGATGTCAACATCACCAACCAAAAATTCTTACCCCCGAAAGAAGTCGATTTATTACTCAGCGGAAGCCTCCTTCTTTTTTCTAGGTTTTTTAGTTTTTGTTATTTTTTGTTCTTCATCAGAAGTGCTATCAACGACTGATTTTGGCTCAGAATTTTCTGCCTTATCTTTTTTGCCACCACGAAGCAATGCCTCAACTTCAGATTCGCTACGAGTTACAATCGCGCGCACTTCAAGAGAAATATCAGAATGCGGGTTCAGCTTCACCTGATAAACACCGATTTCTTTGATTGGCTTGGACAAAAAAACATCAGCACGAGAGACGAGCTTCTCACCGATTACTTCATTAATCTTCGCAGCAATAACTAGGGAGTTAACAGAACCATATAGTCTTCCATCATCAGAAGCATTTTCGATGATGATTACATCCTTGCCCGCAATCTTTGCCTTCACCCTGGAAGCATTGTCCAGATTGGCTAGATTGACTTGCTCGAACTCGGATTTTTTAGATTCAAAAATCTTGTAGTTCGCTGGAGTAAAACAGATCGCTTTCTTGCTTGGGATCAAAAAATTTTTTGCATAACCATTAGCGACATCAACAACATCGCCAATTTTACCAAGCTTAGAAACAGCAGAGATCAGAATAATTTTCATTGGCCGGTTTAGTCTTTCTTGATTGGAGAAATGAGCGCCAAAAAGCGCGCATGTTTGATCGCTTGCGCCAAAGCCTTTTGCTTCTTTGGAATGACGTTAGTGATTCTGCTTGGCAAAATTTTACCACGCTCAGTCAAAAATTTATTAAGTAGTTTTAGATTTTTGTAATTGATCTCGGAGATAGGAATGGCACGAAGTGGGCAGGTTTTTTTTCTTCTGATAAAGACACTTTGATTAACCAAAGAAACTCTTAGGAAACCATCGTCACCAGCTTTTGGTGTTTGGTTTGCAGCTGGTTTAGAAAACTTATTTTTAGACATGTTTCTAGACATTTTTTCTCCTTCTTAAATATCGAACTGAACTTGATCGATCGCCAGATCGAGCTTGCTTGGCTCTTTCTTGGCAAGCTTTCCGGCCTTGTAATCCTTGGCATTTTTGCTGGCAAACAAAGCGGTTTCACCCTTGTGCTCCTCTACTTTGAAAGTCGCACTGCGAATCACATCTTCATTGTAACCCATAACTCGGTTTAGCTCAACAATCGCAGCGTGGTCGGCATTCATGCCTAAAAAAACATAGTGACCGCGAGTGTTTTTTTTGATCTTGTAAGCAAGGTTTCTTGCTCCCCAATATTCCTTGAAAACAACCTTCCCGCCAGCACCAGTGATGATCTTGGAAAAGTTATCTGTAAGCACATCAATATCTTCAGCGGCCAAGTCCTGGCGCGCAATGAAAACGGTCTCGTAAAGAGGCATATCTAAAGTTTAAAAGTTAAAAAATTGAGAACAGCGGCTAAGCAAAGGGGGGCGCAAACTACGAATCGATTTTTTACTTGCAACCTAGCACTACCACAAACCCGTTCCCCAACGCGTATCCCCTTTTCCATGCAACGACCAGACACGTCCGAATGATTCTTGTGAAGGATCGTAACGCTCATTGCCAGAAATGGTTGGGATCATTCCTTTTCCGGCATCGCCAGAGATATCGGTTGTTTGCAAAATACCCAAAACAGCACCGTGACAGAAACTGTGTGCCGGCCAGAAAATCGTGTTGTAGTCACTAAAATTTTTCTTGATGTCGGCCATATTATTCCAGTTCACGCCAGCCAACTCCTTTTTGTAACGACGACGGATTTTATCGATATCTGGACTGGATGAGACGATATCCGGATCACGACTCCAGGTGTAAAAATACATGTAAATACCGCCACCAAACTGCGAACCTAATCCAGATTGACAGCCGTGAATCCAACCAAGTTGAAAACCAGGCGAGCCATCTTTTGGCACCTTCTTAAATATCGTATAACCATATGGCTTCCACCAGTTGGGGGTGGAGCAGGAGGTAAGTAAAAAAAATAGAAACAGAAAGTTTATCGCGGGAGTTACATAGGTGCGCACCGCAGCCAGAAAAAACCGAAGAAAACTCGAAGCAAAAGTTAGGTTTTGTTTAACTCCTGTCACCATATACCCATAAAACTTACGCCGGTTTGTCCCGACCACAGCGGATTATCAAACGCGGCCTGACCAGCGCCAGCACTACCACCAGCTATACCTTTCTGTAAAATACTAAGTGAACCATCAATCCCACCAGCAGTTGAAGTTGAGTTGCCCGGCGCCTCAAGGCCAGTAGCAAAAAACCCACCCCAAGCATTATTGATGTTTGATGGTGAAGTGTCGAAAGGCTGAGGCTGACCATAGGGCAAAAGATATCGATCTGGCGAACGGCTTACACCAGTTGTGGGTTGGATTACCTGCTGAAAACACCAAGACCATCCGCGCGAATAACCAAACTTATAGTCAGGATTTCCGATCATTTTTGGGTCGTAATGGAAATCATAACGAGTTCGATAAAGCACATTGCCCCGAGCATAAAGCACGCCACCACAACCATCCTTATAACCACTCTGGAAAGCAGCCGTTCCTGGCGGAACTTTAAAGCCAGTAAAAGGAAAACTGACCATTGAAGCACTAGAGAACCAACGGCACGAACCAACACCAATAAACACCATTAACAAAAAGGATTTACGCAAAAGTGATATCACCTATAACCTCCAAATACCGAGCTCCAAATCCTACTACCGCCACCAAGTATGAATTTGCCATAATCATGACGATAACAATACCAAAAAGCATTACCCCAAGCAGTCTTATAGTCTGACGAGCCGGT
>VGDN01000012.1 GCA_016869695.1 Alphaproteobacteria bacterium | reverse complement strand
CAACTTCGATTTTTAACTTATTTGGCTTGTTACCTTTTGAGGTTGCCGTGCCTTTCACCATCGGTGTCTGGCCGATTTTAATGGGGATTACGATGATCATCCAGCAGCGCTTGAGTCCTGCCGTAACTGATCCAACACAAGCGATGATTCTAAAGTGGATGCCATATGTCCTGACCTTCGTCCTTGCCGCCTTCCCAGCTGGGCTTGTGATTTATTGGACCTGGAGCAATACCCTCTCTATTTTACAGCAGTGGGTGATGACTAAGAAGATGACTAAGAACCTTTCCTAAATCACTTCACCAAAAGCCGAACCCAAATCAGCGATCAGATCATCAGGATTTTCTAAGCCAATCGACAGGCGTACCAAACTTTCTGTGATTCCTAACCCCTCTCGCAACTCGGGCGCAACACTGGAATGTGTTGTTGAAGCGGGATGGCAAACTAGCGATTCGGTTCCACCTAAACTTACTGCCGACTTAAAGATTTGTAGAGCGTTGATGAAGGTAAAAGCCTCTTTTCTGCCGCCGCTTAACACAAAGGAGAAAGTGCTACCGAAGCCTGTGCATTGTTGTTTGAGAGTCTTTTGGTAAGCAGAATTTTCGATGAATTTGGGATAAAAAATTTTGATCTGCGGAAAATTTTTTTTCATCCAGTCGGCGATTTTTTCTGCTGAATCAGACGCACGTTGCATGCGCAAGAATAAGGTCTCGAGCGACCGACCAATCATCCAAGAAGAATGTGGATCAAGATGCGAACCAAAGGCGATGCGGGCACAACGAATTTTTTCGAGTAAAGATTTTTTGCCAATAACCGCTCCAGCCACTAGATCACTATGTCCGCCGACATATTTCGTCAGCGAATAGCAAACTAAATCGATGCCGTATCGCAAAGGTTTTTGGAAAACAGGACCAAACAACGTGTTGTCGCAGATGCTGATTGGCCTGTAGCCATGCTGCTTTTCAAACTTATCCAACACTGATTTTACCAAAACAAAATCAACCAAAACATTGGTCGGATTGCCCGGGGTTTCGATGAATATAGCGCCAACGCGACCAAGCGCTGCGGCCTTAGCCATGGCTGACTCTATCTCCTGTGAGTCAAGCCCGTTGTGAAATTCGACCGAACCAATCCCCCACTCTTTAAGGGAATTGCGAATCAACACCTCTGTACCACCGTAAAGAGGTGATGATTGTACAATGACGTCGCCCGGCTTAAGCAAAGCAAGAAAGGCAGTTGCGATTGCGGCCATACCGCTGGAGAAGATGTTGCAAGCTTCGCCCTCTTCCAACAAAGCGATGCGATTTTCGATGATCTCAAGATTGGGATGGTTGATGCGGCTGTAGATTAATCCACCGGAATGTTCTCGGGGCATGGGTTTACGGCCGGTCGCAACATCAAAAAATTCCGCACCATCTTCGGCGGTTTTAAAGCTAAAAGTTGAAGTCAGAAAAACCGGCGGTTTCACCGAACCCTCTGACATGAAGGGGTCGTAACCGTAAGACATCATTTGTGTTTCAGGATGAAGCTTGTGTTGGCCGAGATGTGTTTTTTTGTAATTTGTCATTTCCTAGTTAGGTGGTTTGGTTGCATTTTATTTTCGCATAAATACGGTGTGCAGCCTTGATTTTCCTGCCTTTCATAAAGTTCTCAATCAAAATGCCAAGAGTTTCCGTTGTAGCTAAGAACTATGCTAAGGCGCTTTTTGTCGCCGCAAGAAAAAGTGGTTCACTTGAAAAAGTTGCGGGTGAACTTGGCGTCTTCAAGCAAAATTTTAGTACCAGCTTTGCTCACGAATTAAAAAACCCAGTCATCGCTCGTAACGATCTGGAGCGCATCATCAACGACGTCACTCAAAAATTTGGCCTTGGCACACTTTCTAAAAACTTCTTTGCCTCCATCGTCCGCAACCGTCGTCTGAATCTGTTTCCAGAGATTTACGAAGAGTATACTCGCTTCCTCAAGCAATACCAAAACATCCTTGAAGTCGAAGTGATTAGCGCCGTGAAGCCGCAAAAGCATCATATCGAGCGCGTCAAAGCCGTCGTTGAAAAAAAGTACCCAGGAAAAACAGTTGCCGTTAAAGAAACTGTGAAGACAGAAATTTTGGGCGGATTACAAATCAGAATCGGCTCAGAAGTGATTGACGCCAGTCTCAAGAATCAACTCGAAAGCATTCGTAAAGAGTGCTTAGCTGCAATAAACTAAACACTTTTTCGAAAACCTCATCTTAAGCCTAACTGAGCGGTTTGTTCAGCGCTCGAAGCTTAAAAGTATGTCTTTATACGTCTTGCTTCTGTGCTCCGGTCCGCCCTCCATTTGGGCTTAAGATGAGGTTTTGGAAAAAGCCTTAACCCTAACAATTCTCCTAAACATGGAATTTAAAACTGAAGAATTTTCGAATATTCTCGCGCGCACGATAGAAAATTTTCACAGCGCTGCTGAACTCAAAGAAGTCGGCGAAGTAGTAAAAGTTGGCGATGGAATCGCGAAGATTTATGGCTTGGATAATGTTCAGGCCGGGGAGTTGGTCGAGTTTGATTCGGGTGTTATGGGTATGGTGCTCAACCTCGAAACAGACAATGTCGGTGTTGTTGTTTTTGGTGATTCGCAAAGAGTCAAAGAAGGCTCAAACGTAAAAAGAACCGGTAAGATCGTTGAGGTTCCGGTTGGTAAAGGCTTGCTTGGTCGCGTTGTTGATGCGCTGGGAAATCCAATCGATGGCAAGGGTGTGCTGCAAGATGTTACCTTCCGCCGCGTAGAAGTAAAAGCTCCGGGAATTGTTGCGCGTCAGTCGGTCTCCGAGCCGATGCAGACCGGCATCAAATCAATCGACAGTTTGATTCCGATTGGTCGTGGTCAACGCGAGCTTATCATCGGCGACCGCCAAACCGGCAAGACCTCCATCGTCCTCGACACCTTCATCAACCAAGCGAAAGCTCACGCTGAAAATGACGAGAAGAAAAAGCTTTACTGCATCTATGTTGCCATCGGCCAGAAGCGCTCAACTATAGCGCAAATTGTTAAAACTCTCGAAGATGCCGGCGCGATGAAATATTCCGTCGTAGTATCTGCCACTGCTTCCGAAGCGGCGGCGCTGCAGTTCTTTGCTCCCTACACTGGCTGCACAATCGGCGAATTTTTCCGCGACAATGGCATGCATGCTTTGATTGCTTATGATGATCTCTCCAAGCACGCCGTGGCTTATCGCGAGATGTCACTTCTTCTCCGTCGTCCACCTGGACGCGAAGCCTATCCTGGTGACGTATTTTATGTTCACTCTCGTTTGCTTGAGCGCGCTGCTAAAATGTCGGATGCTTGCGGTGGAGGCTCTCTGACCGCTTTGCCGATTATTGAAACGCAAGCCGGTGATGTATCTGCTTACATTCCGACCAATGTGATATCGATCACTGATGGTCAGATTTTCTTGGAAACTGAATTGTTCTACAAAGGCATTAAGCCAGCGGTGAATGTTGGTCTCTCCGTCTCCCGCGTGGGTTCTGCGGCACAAACTAAAGCGATGAAGCAAGTAGCAGGCACGATCAAGCTAGATTTGGCGCAGTTCCGTGAGCTTGAAGCTTTTGCGCAATTTGGTTCTGATCTTGACTCAGCAACGCAGAAACTACTCGATAAGGGTCGTAAACTAACTGAGCTCCTAAAGCAGAACCAATATTCTCCGATGGGCTTCGAGGAGCAAGTTGCGGCGATTTATGTTGGCGTGAAAGGCTATCTCGATCGCGTGCCGGTAAAAGAAGTGAACAAGTTCGAAAAAGATTTCCTACGCAAGCTGCATAACTCTCATCCAGAAATCCTCGCTTCGATTAGAAAGGAGCAAAAAATTACCGACGAAACGGAAGCTAAGCTAAAGGTTTTAATCGAGGAATTTTCGGCAGTGTTTTTAAATCACGTCCATTCTTCTCACCTCGATAACGCCGGTCTCACCGCAAGCGTCCATGGCTAATCTCAAGACTCTAAAAACCAGAATAAAATCAGTCCGGTCAACGCAGAAAATGACCAAGGCGATGAAGATGGTTGCAGCTTCGCGTTTGAAAAAAGCGAAACATGCGGTCGAGTCTTCTCGCCCTTATTCTGACAAGATTGCGGAGATGATTTCGTCGCTGGTTGGTAACATCGCGGTTCGTGACAATCTCAACGAAAAATTCCCTCTCCTAACCGGCCGAGGCAGCAGCGACAAGCATTTGATTTTGGTGATTTCTTCCGACCGCGGTCTTTGCGGCGGCTTGAATGGTGCGACGGTGCGCTTTGCTAAAAGCCGCATCAACTCACTAGTGGCACGGGGTCGTGAGGTTAAAGTTTTTTGTGTCGGCCGTAAGGCATATGAGCAGCTCAGAACTCCTTATGCTTCACAAATGATCGACCATATCAGTGGGATTTTCAGAAGCGCGATCACTTACGAAGTAGCGTCCAGCCTGGCTTCCCGCTTGGTTAAGTTTTTTGACGAAAAGCAGTTTGATGTCTGTGAAGTGATCTACAGCAAGTTCAAATCCGCCATCGCCCAAGAACAGGTCGGCAAACAAATCATCCCCGTTCCATCAATCGAACCAGCCTTTCCGGTCCTTGAATCGCCAGTGCGATACGAGCCGGGTGAAGAAGAAGTTTTATCGGAGTTACTACTAAAATCCCTCGCCATTCAAATCTACAACACGCTCCTCGAAAACTCTGCCTCTGAGCAAGGCGCGCGCATGGCGGCGATGGAAGCCGCGACCAACAATGCTGGCAAGATGATCAAAAACCTTACCCTTGTCTATAACCGCACCAGACAAGCAAATATCACAAAAGAGCTGATCGATATTATCTCCGGCGCCAACGCTGTTTAGTGATGGTCGTAAGCCGACTAACGACTTACGACTAACGACTAACGACTGTAATGAACAAATCCCGCCTTGCTCTCATATACATACTTATCCTCGCTGCCTTCCTTCTGATTATTATCAGGATGTTTTTTGTCGTGCTACTGGGTGACAAGGTGAAGGTCAGTAATATCTACGATGTCCACAAAGCCGAGAAGCGCGCCAATATTTTTGATCGTAACGACACGCTGCTCTCAACCGATCTCAAGACCAAATCTCTCTACATTAGTTCGGTTTTAATCAAAGATCCTGGCCTTGTGGCACAGGGTATAGCTGGCGTTTTCCCGGATTTATCGCAGCATGAAATTCTTAAGAAAATCTCCGAACATAAACTCAGCAAACAATGGATTCTAATTAGGCGGAACCTAACCCCGCTGCAGGTTGACGCGGTGCAAGATTTGAAAATGGCAGGATTGATTTTTGAAGATGATCGCATTCGTGTTTATCCGCAAAAATCCATCGTCAGTCATTATGTTGGCTATGTTGATCGCGACCGCAAAGGCCTGGCCGGGATGGAGATGCAATATAATCACGAGTTGGCGCGCGGCGAGGATCTGCAACTTGCGATGGATGTGCGTGTGCAAGATATTTTACATGACGAGCTGTTGAGCGCTATGCAAGAATATCACGCTAAGGCCGCGTCCGGCCTGGTTGTAAATGTGAATAATGGCGAGGTAATCGCTTTGTCCTCCTTGCCTGATTTTGATGCTAACTCCTCAAACAAAGCGAGCGCTGACGAATATTTTAACCGCGTCACCAACGGTGTTTACGAACTTGGTTCGGTGATGAAGCTCTTTACCAACACCATCGCCTTTGAGGAAAATTTAGTGAAGGCGAGCGATGTCTTTAACGTCAGCGAGCCGATCAAATATGGCCGCTTCACCATTACCGACTATCACCCTATCAAGAATGACATGAGCGTCGAAGAGATATTCGCCTACTCTTCCAACATTGGCACCATCAAGATCGCCAACAAAATCGGCGCCGAAAAGCAGAAGGAATTTTTGGCTAAAATCGGATTACTAAAAAAGTTGCGTGCTGAATTTCCTGGGCTCGGCAAGCCGATTTATCCGCGCAACTGGAGTGAGATCAGTCTCTACACAATCTCTTACGGTCACGGTATTGCCATCACGCCACTACATTTTGCCATGGCTGCTTCGGCGGTGGTTAATGGTGGCGTGTTGCACAAGCCATCCTTCGTGAAGCTAGACAAGCAGCCGCATGGCGAGCGAGTGATTAAAGCATCAACATCCGAAAAAATGCGCGAGATGCTGCGTCGCGTGGTTGAATATGGCACCGGTAAAAACGCCAATGTCGAAGGCTATAATGTTGGTGGCAAAACTGGCACGGCTGAGCGCGCCGAGTCAGGCAGCTACAGTACCAAGCTAACCACCGCCTCCTTCGTTGCCACCTTTCCAATCAACAAGCCGCAATATTTGATTTACATTGTCTTCGACCGCCCAAACTACATCTTCAATACCGGCGGCGTCGTTGCTGCGCCAGTTGCCGGTAAGGTCATCAAAAATATTGCACCGCTGCTTGGAGTCCAACCAGAAAGCCTGTCTAAAATCTCTACTAACCTGGCTATCTGAGCAGGTTTTGTAGCGCTCCGCTGCGGCATATATGTTTGAATACGCTTACGCTGTGGCGCTCGCGAAACCAGTACAACTAGCTTGGCTTAGTGAGATTTTGGACAGGCTTTGAGCTAAACGGCGCGTGCTAAAATGATCCCGCAGGCAATCGCAATATTCAGTGATCTCATCTGATTCTTCATCGGGATAAAAATTTTGTGATGAGCTAACGCAGCCACGTCAGAAGGCACCCCAGAGCTTTCTTTGCCAAATAAAATCACGTCACTTTCTTCAAAGCTAAACTGGCGATAATCCTTGTCTGCTTTGGTTGTAGCTAAAATTAGTCGCTGATTTTTTTGCAAAATTTCATCACGGAAAAAATCTACGAAGGAAGCGTGACGAAAAATTTTAGCGTGATTGATGTAATCGAGTGCCGATCTTTTTACGCGTTGCATATCCAGCGGGAAACCGCACGGCTCAATAATGTGCAGCTCCACATCAAAACAAACACAGCTACGAATTATCGTTCCAACATTGCCCGCGATGTCTGGTTGAAAAAGTGCAATTCTTACCATCTCAAAACCCCATTTTCAGCCAGAATGGAGGGTGGGTCAGAACGCAGAAGCGAAGCGTATAAAGACATTAAGGCGAGATTCGAGCACGGCACCAACCACTCAGTTGGGCTGAAAATGGAGTTTTGATAGAAGTCTATTTTCTTTTCAACTTGCCGATTTTACAAAGTGTGACCATCTCTCCCAACTTCAGCAAAATCAATGTCTCAGACCGTTAAAGTAATTTTCATCGAAAAGGGTGAAAGGAAAGAATTTCATGTGCCAGAAGGAACTACCGTGTTGCAAGCGGCTCGTGACAACGGTATTGATTTAGAAGGTGCATGCGAGGGTTCATTGGCCTGCTCAACCTGTCATGTCATCGTCGATAAATCATTTTACAACAGGCTAAAAACACCAAGTGAAGATGAGGAAGATATGCTTGACTTGGCATTTGGCCTTACACCAACCTCACGTCTCGGTTGTCAGATCATCCTAATCAAGGATCTTGACGGTTTAACTCTTACTATTCCTGATGAAACCAGGAACGTCTCAATCAACAAATAATCAAAATATGAAGGCCTTAGTTAAATTAGTGACCCTCTTAATCGTTGCTGCGCTTGGTTACAGTGGTTTTTGGTTTTTTAAAATTGGGCAGGTGCAAAAGCAGCTCAACAAATTCATGAGCGAAAATTCTTCTTATATTTCGGCTGGAGATATTGAGGTGGCCGGCTTTCCTCTAGCCCAGAAAATCACGATTAAGAATCTGAAATTTACCATTCCTAACGCTGCCTTGGACAATCGTCAAATCATGGTTCAGAGCCTAGAAGCAAAGGCTAGGGTTTTTTCCGCTGATTATGCCGTGACCATTCCTGAGTCGGTTTTAACCGTTGATTCTGAAGGGAATAATTCCGCTGTTGAATTCAGTCAGGCGCCAGAAATTACTGCATCAATTCTTGATGGTCGCATTACCAAATTTCATTACCATGACTCTGGTTACAAAATAATCGATCTTGAAAAGGTGGTAATTTACTCGGCCAGTGCCTCGGAATTTGCTTTCGAATCTAGTGGCTCGGAACAAGATAAGATCATCAATAAAATCACAGCCAATATCAAAGACATCGAGGGGTTTGATGTTGTTGTCGCTTATAAAAATGCTTTGGAAAAAAGAGTCGTCGATGGCCTTAAGACCGGAGAAATTTCCCTTGGCAACAATATTCCAGTCACCGAGCCAACTGCCGTACCGACAGCAACTCCAGCTCCAGTCGCCGCTCCTACCCCAGCACAGGCTGATGCAGCAACTTCAATCCCAGCAGTAATCACCGACACAAGCATTGTGAAGGGCAACTTAATTCTTGATGTGGAATATGCATTGACGCCAGTAGCACAAGCTGCCAATCCACAGGCCGCAACAACTCCTCCGGATCCAACTCAAATCCAAGAAGTTCCTGCCCAGTACAGTAAAGTGGTTAAGATCAGTAACTTAGAGTTTTCGAACCCGCTCTACAAAATCACGGTTAGTGGCGAAATGCAGGCTTTTTCCGATGATAATTTTCCTTCAGGTGGCCTCACTGTGAAAGTCGAAAGCATCAGCAATCTGGTTAATCAGCTTACAACCAATCTTACCCAAATGGCGGACAAGGTTAAGCCAGCTCCAACCCCTACAGCACCAGCTGCTGAGACCCCAGTTGACGCTTCTGCTCAACCGCAACAGCCAATTGCAGTAGCGGATGCATCAATCCCGCAAGTGGCCGCAGCCGAAGATCCTTATCAAATTTTCTTGAAGCGTGTTTCCATAGGTCTTCCTGCCATTGCCAAGGAAATCGCTGCCAGAAATGCGGTTAGCAAAGATGAGGTCGCGCAGTTCGATATTCGCAGAGAAAAGAATCTCGACTTCTTGATCAACGAAACTTCGGTGCACGAGATTCTTGGAAAATTCTAGACAAGCTCTAGCGCGAGCCAGAAAAATACTCGAAATAAAGGGCGTGAGTAACGTGGGGTTAGATTCTCTAATCCTCTTGGCTCACGCCCTTTCTGCGTCAAAAGAGTGGGTAATTTTTAATCCCGATTTTGAGCTTAGCACAAAACAGCAAAAAATATTTTCTGATCTCGTTGAACGCCGCGCCAACCGCGAACCAGTTTCACATTTAATTGAGAGAAGAGAATTTTTTGGTGAAGATTTTTTGGTAAATAAAGATGTGCTTGATCCGCGTCCTGACTCGGAAATCTTGATTGAAGCTGTGTTTAAAAAATTTCCTAACCACGAAGAAAAATTAAAAATTCTTGAGCTTGGGGTTGGGTCGGGATGTTTGGTTATTACTCTGCTTAAAGCCTACAAAAACGCGGCTGGAACTGGTGTCGATATTTCTAACGAGGCGCTAAGAATCGCTGAAAAAAATTCGGCAAAACATCAAACCGATTCACGGCTACAGCTACTTAGATCGGATTTATTTTCTGCGTTAAATCACGAAAAGAAATTTGACTTAATTCTCTCCAACCCGCCCTACATCCCGTCACACGAAATCGAAACCCTTGAGCCAGAAGTAAAAATTTACGAGCCTCGAGGTGCGCTTGATGGTGGCGAGGACGGACTAGAATTTTACCGCCGCATTGCCGCTGAGGCTAAAAAATTCTTGGACGGGTCGGGTAAAACTTTTCTCGAAATTGGTTGTGGGCAAGAAGCGGAAATCGCCAAAATTTTTACCAAACAAAGTTTCTTCCTAACCAACTCAACCCGCGATTTATCTGGGGTTATTAGAGTTCTAGAATTTTCCTAACGACTTTTGCCCGCGGGCAAAAATCTTGCTGAGTCCAGTATTTTCTAGGCCAAAACCACACAGAACCTAATTTCAATTTTTACGAAAACTGTAGTTAATCACCTAAATTTTGGTCCCACGACCCAGACAGCAATTGATCTCCTAACCCCTTTGGTTACAGTGGTAACGCGGTGAAGTAAGAAGGACGGAAAAGCGACCAGTGATCCTTTGCGCATTGGAACGGGTTTTGCGCTGTTACTAACGCCTAAATTCAGCTGGAATTCTCCGCCTTCAAAATCAACCCCTGGCTCGCTTAGGAGTATGGTTAAAGACAGTTTCCGCATCAACGGCGCTTTCAAACTCTCATTATTTATGAAGGTATCCATGTGGAAATCATATTTCCCCGATTTGGCACCATCATATTCGGAGTATTGGAAAAAATTATAGCCGCAGAGATCGAAGTGAAAAAATTTGGAGTTTAGATCCTCAACACCAAAATTGATGCGATTGAAAATCCACTGATTTTGCGGATTTGGGTTGTGAAAATTTACCTTTGAAATTCTAACATTGCTTTCGACCGTTGGCTTAATTGATGACACCGTCGAGTCTTGTAACTCCTTATCAGAGCAGTTCTTAATAATCCGCTCGATCTCCTCATTACTAAAAAAATTATCCCAATAAATCTGTGAATAAATCGCTCTCTGTTTCTTGTCAGTGTCGTTGGAAATTTCCATTTATTTGATCTCAAAAATTGCATCAACTTCGACAGCAACGCCAAAAGGGAGAGAGGCTGAGCCAACTGCAGCGCGAGCGTGTTTGCCGGCATCGCCTAAAACCTCAACCATCAAATCAGAAGCGCCATTTGCCACGGCAGGATGATCTTTAAAATTCGCGTCACCATTCACGAAAATTCCGAGTTTCACGCAACGCACGACGCGCTCCAGATTTCCTTCGCACGCAACTTTCAACTGAGCAAGAATGCCGATGGCACAAAGGCGCGCAGCTTTTTTGGCATCTTCTACCGAAATTTCTGAACCGACTTTTCCAACGAATTGTAACTTTCCGGCCTCAAATGGCAGTTGGCCGGAGACAAAAATTTGGTTACCAGATTTTACGAACCCAACATAATTCGCGACAGGCGCAGCTGGGGTTGGGAGGGTGATACCGAGTGATGAAAGTTTTGCTTCGACGTTAGACATTTTGTTTTTTGTTTGGTCGCCATGAGCTAGTCGAAGGGCGATTTGGTAGAGTTAAATCATGCTTAGCCCCTCGACTAGCCAAGGAGGGCTCAGCATGACAGAAAGTATTTATTTACCCTCAATTCCCAACTTCTCGAACAACCTCTGGTCTCTCTCCATCTCTGGGTTGTCGGTAGTTAGAAGTTTTTCGCCGTAAAAGATGGAATTAGCTCCGGCCAGGAAACACAGGGCTTGAGTCTGCTCAGACATTTGCTGCCGACCTGCAGACAGGCGCACGGCAGATCGTGGCATCATGATGCGCGCCACTGCGATGGTGCGGATAAATTCGAATTGATCGAGGTCTTTTTCTTCGGCGAGTGGCGTGCCTTTCACCTTCACTAGCATATTGATCGGTACCGATTCTGGCTGCTTAGGAAGGTTGGCCAAAATCAACAACATCTTAGCACGATCTTCGCGCGTTTCGCCCATGCCAACAATGCCGCCGGAGCAGACATTTAATCCCGCTTCGCGCACGTTTTTCAAAGTGTTGAGACGATCTTCGAAATTTCTTGTTGTGATTATTTCAGAATAAAATTCGGGCGAGCTGTCGATGTTGTGGTTGTAATAATCAAGCCCTGCATCCTTGAGTCTCTCGCTTTGCGACTTGGTTAGCATTCCAAGCGTCATGCAAGTTTCGAGGCCGGTTTTTTTGACGGCATCAACGATTCCGCAGATTTTTTCGACGTCACGATCATGTAAACTTCTCCACGCCGCGCCCATGCAAAATCGCGATGCACCCGCTTGTTTCGCGGCTTGCGCCGCTTCTACGATTTTATCAACTTCCATCAAAGATTCTTTGGCGAGGCCGGTGTTGTAATGTGCTGACTGTGGGCAATATTTGCAGTTCTCCGGACAGGAGCCGGTTTTGATGCTAAGCAGCGTGCTGATCTGCACCTTGTTTGGATCGTGAAACTGGCGATGAATCTCGGCCGCTTTGAAAAGCAGATCGTTAAATGGCAGGGAGAATAATTCGAGGACTTCGTAGAGCTGATTCATTGGTTAATCTGTTAAAAATCCACTTTCTTTAAAAATCGCTTTTGCGGCATCGCTTTTCAAAAATTTTAGAAACTCGCGAGCTAAATCCATATTGTCGCCAGCGATGACCAGTGCTTGGTAGTAAGTGTTGTCCTTATTGTTTCTGGCTATGTAGCCAATATTATGCACATCAACCAGACCTCTTTGTTTGAGGGACTCGATTTGGTTTGGATTGGTGGAGATGAAGACATCCGCCGGTTCGCCGGAATTGATCTCAACAATTAAATCTGCTGAAGAATTAAAATTTACCGAAACCACCACATTAGATTTTTGTGAGTAAAGACGAGATATTTTGATTAAGGTCTGGCTCAGATTTGTCTCGGCAAATATTGTGAGATTGCGGCTTGGAATGGCGTGAGCAGCGGAGGAGAGCAACAAGAAAATTACGAGCAGGATTTTGCGCATGTTCAAACCGCCAGCATCTTTTGGCGATCATCGTCGATCTCGGTAAATACGTCTTCCCAGGTTCCGGTGGTTGAAGCTTTGCTATATTCAGTGACGCGATTTTCGAAAAAATTTGTGTGCTCAACGCCGTTTAGAATCTCGTCAAGCCAAGGCAGTGGATTGATGTCGATCATGTAGATGTCTTTCAGGCCAAGTTGGTTTAAGCGGCGATCGGCGATGTAGCGGATATAGCGCTTAACCTCGCGGGCAGTAAGTCCCTCGACATTTCCCATCTCGAAAGCGAGATCGATGAAGGCATCTTCGAAATGCACGATTGTGGCGCAGGCTTCGTAGAGACGGCCCTTCAGCTCCTCATCCCAAACCTCCGGATTTTCCTGACAGAAGGTGCGGAAAAGTTTGATGATCGAAGCGGTGTGTAAGCTTTCATCGCGCACTGACCAGGCCACGATTTGTCCCATTCCCTTCATCTTCCCGAAGCGCTGGAAGTTCAGCAAAATCGCGAAGGAGGCGAAGAGTTGTAATCCTTCGGTGAAGCCTCCAAAGGCCGCAAGAGTAGTCGCGATGTCCTTCTTGGTGCTAATGCCGAACTTGTGCATGTAGTCATATTTATCCTTCATCTCTTTGTATTTCATGAAGGCCTGATATTCCGTTTCTGGCATGCCGATTGTGTCAAGGAGATGGGAATAAGCAGCGATGTGAACGGTCTCCATATTAGAAAAAGCGGCGAGCATCATCTGCACTTCTGTAGGTTTGAAGACTTGGGAATAATGCTTCATGTAGCA
>VGDN01000011.1 GCA_016869695.1 Alphaproteobacteria bacterium | reverse complement strand
GACATACATCATCAACTCGATCAAGCCGGAGAATGCGACCTGTCAGTGGGAAAGAAAAAATTTTTTAAACTTTTGATCTTCTAATCCATTTTAACTCTTTAACTCTATTGGTTTTAATTTATTCGCTTTGCATTAGCTGCTCGCAAGCTCATAGCGCGCAAAGCAAATCGCGTGTGACAGAACTTATGCAGTTTAAGTCCGAGCGTTAACTCTAATTAACTACATAAGTCCTTTATGACCAAAAAAATAATCGGAATCGGTAATGCCATAGTCGATATACTCTGTCGAGTTGATGATAATTTCTTGCGCGAACACAACCTGATCAAGGGCTCGATGTCTTTGATCAATGAAAAAACCGCCGAAACTTTATCCAAACTACATGTTGCCCAAATCACTTCCGGCGGCTCGGTAGCCAATACCATAGCCACTCTTGGCCAACTTACCTGTAACAGCCAGTTTATCGGCAAGGTCGGTTCGGATGAGTTCGGCAAGAAATTCATCGAAGAATTCGAAAAGAGCGGCGCGAAATTCATCGGCGAAAATTCCTACAACAAAATCTCCGCAAAATCCTTCATCCTGATCACGCCTGATGCACAACGCACCATGTGCACCTATCTCGGCTGTGCTTCACAAATCAACACACATGACATCGAAGATCAAAACTTCAAAGACGCCGATTATCTCTATCTCGAGGGATATTTGTGGGATGATGCCGAAACAATCGAGGCACTACAAAAGGCGATTCAGATCGCCAAAAAACGTGATGTAAAAGTGGCCTTCTCGCTCTCCGATTCATTCTGCGTTACTCGTCACCGTCAGGATTTTATTGACCTAGTTTTGAATAATCTCGACATCCTTTTTGCCAATGAAAGAGAGGCGCTGGAGCTTGTTTCCGAACAAAAATTTTCGACTGAAAAATTACACGAATTCTTTTCTGCTAATCCAAATCTAACCGCAATTGTAACCAGATCTGCCACGGGCTGCACGATCTTTGATTGCGGCAGCATTTTGGAAGTCCCAACCGAAAAAGTGACTAACTTGATTGATACAACTGGCGCTGGTGACGCCTTCGCCGCCGGTGTATTTTATGGCCTAGTTAATGATTTTGATTTAGAAAAATCTGCCCGTTACGGCAATCTCCTCGCCAGCAAAATCATCCAAAAATTCGGAGCAAGATTTGAGAAAAAAGAAGTACAAAATCTAAGCACAACATGAATCAGCAGGAACTAGAACAAAAAATAAACAAACTAACCAATCTCCAAACAAGGATTCTGATTAGTAAAATTCTTGGCGAGCTAGATGAAACGCAAAATGAAGACCAGATCCCTCAACCACTTTTAGATGAGAGAAGTTATTGGGATGAAGTAGAGCAACAATACAACACGGATGACATCACAGCAACAATGAATGTTGCCGCCAATCACTACGACATCCCTCTCCTTGGAGCAAACAGCCCTTTCGCAAATTATGTTCGCAACTTTGCACCAAGCAATGCCCAGCAATGCGTCAGAATTATGCAAAAATTCTGCCAATGTCTTTGCTTAGCCAGCTTAAAACCTGAGGAGCAGCAAAAAATTTTCTTCGAATCTTTCCCACCTTCGGGAGAATATATAAAATGCTTAGACGGCACGGAAGAGCGGTTGGAACAGCTTGAACGCGAGTTAGCCAGCACAGAAAAACAAACGCCATTTTTGACAGCGCATGAAAAAGTAATGCGTAATGAAGTGGGGTTTTTAATGGCGAATGTTGCCAAAGGTAATGAAGTTCATATTCCCAAATATCTTGAATACAGCCTTGGCCTACGGCCAGATCGCGTTATTCATCCTCAGTCACAAATTCCATTCTGGAAAGCGAGCCGGATCCACCGCAATTACGCGAAAAATTTTAAAATCCATTTTCGTAATGAGGTTCTGGGTGCGGTTAGTGAGCGCAGGAATGCAATACAAACTGCCGTACAGCATCTGCGCGAAACATTCTCTGACGTAAATTTTAATAGCTTCACCCCAACGGCAACTCAGCTTAGCTCAATCAACGCTTCGCTACAACAGTTTGAAGATGGAACTGGATTTCTTGTCGAAAATGAAGACGGTACTGCGCGCTTGGACACAGCTTTACTCGAGGAGGCCGCCTTCAATATTCCGGCAATTAAATTCTTAGATGAAATGGCGGCAAGACAAGAATTCCAAGAACTATCAGCTGAAGCTCCAAATCCACACAACACAGAAATAATGCACAGATTGCGCTCTGATGTGAAAAATTTCTTTACAGAAAAAGCGTCACTCGATCTAGCGCTGATAATTTCGCAACCGACCAATCACGAAGAATTATTTTTTGCTCTCGAAAATTTATGGATGCTGGGAGAGATGTTAGCAAGCGGCTCACAACATAATTTCCACCTGACTAATCTGATTATACAATCCACCTATTTAGATCATTTGGCAAATGTCATTCGTCCTAAGATTCAAAGATTCTTACCATATCAGATAGAAAAGATTGATCGGATCCAAGCCCGTTTGGGAACGACACAACACGCAGATCCAAACAGCAGCTTGAGTCATATGCTGTATTGCAACGCACCAATCGAGCTAATCGCGCAAAAGATCACCAACACTGACGTCAACACATTAAATCATGCATTGGAAAATCTGAGTTTTGAAATATGCGAACAGTTGATCTTGCGTCCCGATGCTACAGAAATCCTTACCAAAATCAGAGATAGGTTATTAACGACCGAACCAAACCAATACTTCACCGGCTTTTGTCTTGCTGCCGCAGCAAAAAATAATGACAGCGATCTCTGCGGATTTTTGTTTAATCACTTTGTCAAAAACGTCACCGCTTTCAACAACAACCCGATATTCCACCACTTCGCTGAGCATAATAACACCGCACATCTTCAACAGTTTGCAACTTACGTCATTTCGCAAGGTCATCCGGAATTGCTTCACTTATTTTTAAATAATGAAACTCCGATGATGACAGCAGCCAGAGCTGGTAGTATCGCTTTCATTCATAAACTTCATCAAGCTGCCGGGGCACAGAATAGCGGTATTAACGATGTTAACACGAATGGATTAGGAGTAGCGCATGTAGCAGGGAGATATGGCCAAACCAATACTCTGCGCACGTTGGCCAGAAGAAATATAAACCTCTTCGCCTTAGATGCTTTTGGTAATAATGCCGTTTACTACGCCGCTCATTACGACCAACCAACTGCAATCGAAACATTACAAGAAATCGCCGAACAACGACTTCATCTTTCAGCTCAAGAAGTGCTTGGTCACTTCAACCACGTAAATCCTGATGGTCACACACCGCTTTTCACCGCAGTTCATAAAGGAAATAAAGAATCAGTATTAGCACTAGCTAAAGCCGGGGTTACAGGTGCAGAGATAATGAATCATGATTTTGAAGGCGGTAACCGATTAGTTCATGCAGCGGTGATGTGGGGCAAGGCTGATCTTGTTCCAACATTGTGTGAACTCGGCGCCAATCCAAACTTAGTTAACAACCAAGGACAAACCCCACTCTCACTCGCACTTGACCAAGATAATGTTAACGCGGTTGAGCAACTCTATAGGGCAGGAGTTGATTTAAACCAGGTAAATACTGGGCGCACACTGATTTATCGCCTGGCTCTAGAAGGAAAATTACAAGCGATCCAAACCTTGGTTGATGCCGGAGCGAACATTGATCACCAAGTTGGGTATGAAAAATATACCGCGATTCATCACGCAATCAAAGACAACAGGCCTGGACTCATCCCCATTCTCTGCAACTACGGCGCCAAGATAACATATTCCCATATCGCACTAGCCTTACGGTATAACAATCTTGAGGCAATTACAGAGCTAGCTGGAGTTGGTGCCGATCTTAATCACACCCTCTTCATAGAAGCACTTAATCACAATGAACATCATGCCAGGTTACTACTTCAAGCTGGCGCCAATCCCAATCATATATTCTCCAACGGTAATAGTTTTCTGCATGAGGTGGTGAGGATCGGAACAGAAAATCCAAACAAAAGAAATTCTAGAGCGTTTCTGATTTTAATGAAACTCGGCGTTGGTCTTGATATTCGTGACGCCAATGGCAACACAGCTGATTACTTAGCAATCAATGAAGGCCTAACTTCTGTTGCCGCCGCACTATCCCCCCAGCGCTTTGATTTTCTGATGCGAGAAGCAATCGAAAAGAATAATAATAACGTGGTTAAGAAGCTGATTTTCTTTGCAAAGAACGTCCCACAACAAAAGGAAATGTTACTATCCAACATCACAACTTACCTACAAAATTCTCGTTCCAAAGATAATGAAGAGTTAGCAAAACTAATCGATGATGAATCAAGAAAATGGCTGAGCGCAGCCGTCGCAACAACGCAACCAGTCAATCACACAACGCAACCAGTCAATCACACAACGCACCCACCACTACCACCAAGCACCGCACCTGTAAACATAGGAACATCAACCACTCTCGCCAACGACAACAAAGACAAAACACATGAGTAAGCCGGACTTAAAAATTACAGCATTCTTGCAAGCCGCTCACAACGGTGATTTGGAGGCAATGCAAGCCAGCAACATTGATATTGATACGGTTGACGAATATGGCAGCACCGCGCTGATCATGACTGTAAACCAAAACACTACTTCTGCAGTAAATCCAGATTTCCAACGTAAAAACTCTGTTGAGGCGGTGGTAGAGTGGCTGCTGAAAAAGGGCGCTAATCCAGCTCACCAAGAAGGAAATGGCTACAATGCGGTTCATCATGCAGCGTATAACGGGAACTGCAAAGCTTTGAGATTACTACTTAAGAACAGTCCTCACTTAGTTGATGTTCCTGTAAAAGGTTGGACGGCATTGCAACTTGCGGTACGCAATAATCACTACGAAACCACTCAATATCTAATCGCAGAAGCCAGCGCCAAGCTTGATGTTAAGCTGGTTGAAGATGGTAAGGAATATTCCCTGATGGACTTAGCCACCACACAAAACATGAAAGATCTGATCGCATCACAACAGCCATCTTCCATTTTCAGCCTAACTAGCGCAAGCACTGCGAGTAATAAAGAAGCAAAACAAAACCTTGCTACAAAATGACCATCTGGACAAAAGATGAGCTGCTTGAAGCCTTAGCTGGCGAGGTTTTGCAAGAAAATCTGCCTGATGATTTAGAAGTTGATGAAGTCGTAATCGACAGCCGCAAACAAGTAAAAAGTGGTCTCTTCATTGCCCTAAAAGGTGAAAAAAACGACGGACATGATTTTATCGAGCAGGCAACAGCCAATGGCTGTAAAACTATAATCATCAACCGACTGCCAACTACCAACTGCCGACTACCAACCATTCTTGTTTCCAACACATTCTCCACCTTAAACAAACTCGCCGCCTTTTCGCGCAAAAGAAGTCACGCCAAAATCATCGCTCTTACTGGCTCTGTAGGCAAAACCGGCACGAAAGATATGTTGGAATTGGTGTTTGCGACGCAGGGAAAAACTTTCGCGACGAAGGGGAATTTAAATAATCACATCGGTCTGCCACTTACTCTCGCCAACTTTCCACGCGATTGTGATTACGGAATTTTTGAGATGGGAATGAACCATGCTGGCGAGATCGAGCCCCTCGCAAGGCTTACCCAACCTCATCTCGCACTAATAACCAATGTTCACCCTGTTCACATCGAGTTCTTCAAAAATGAGCAAGAAATCGCCGCAGCGAAGGCAGAAATTTTTTCGGGATTAGCTAAAGAAGGGATCGCTCTACTGAATTCCGACAATCTGCATTATGACTATTTGAAGAAAAGGACACAAAGCTTGCAGACATTTTCCTTCGGCAAAAAAACTGGGGCGGATTACCAAATCCTAAACAACAAAATCACCGCTAAACTGCCGAATGGCAAAGAAATCTACTATCAACTCAACTCACTTCACCCTGCAACAATTAACAACTCGATCATCGCCGTGGCTTGCCTGGACTTGTTTGGCAAGGATTTAGCAAAAGGTCTCGCCGCTCTAAAAAATTTAGAAAGCAAAGCTGGTCGTGGAAAAATTAACGAAGTTAACGGCATCGCAATTATAGATGAGACCTACAATGCCAGCCTCCCGTCAATGCGCGTCGGATTGGAATATGCTCGCAACATCAAAGAAAAGCTCGGCAAAAAAAGAATCGTGGCAGCGCTCGGCGACATGCTAGAACTCGGCGAAAAATCTGCCGATATTCATGAAAAGGTGATTAACTCATTGGCTGAGTTTGGCATTGATTTTGCTGTGCTGGTCGGTGAAAAAATGTCTGCTGCCGCTCACATCCTTCCCGAAAATTCCTTCAAAACTTTTCCTGATTCACTTTCTGCAAGCCTAGAAATTCAAGCATTGCTGCGTGATGGCGATGTGCTTTATGTCAAAGGTTCACACGGAATGAAGATGGATAAGATCATCGAAAAACTTCTTCGTGCTCACTAGCTTTATTACTTCTCACCTCTGGCTTAAGTCCTTGCTCTGTCTAGCTTCATCCTATCTGGTTGGTTTTTTCTCGATCAAAAAATACATACAGAATTCGAAGCTGTTTCAGCCAATTCGAAGCGATGGACCAGCTACACATTTGGCCAGCAAGCAAAAAACTCCAACCATGGGTGGAATATTCATCATCCTTGCCACACTTACAACCACAGTACTTTTCATCGATTTCACTAATCGCTATATCCTTGTCGTCTGCGTCATCTTCTTAACTTTCGCCGCAATTGGACTGGCTGACGACTTGGCCAAAGTGCTCTACAAAAATTCGAAAGGCCTACGCGGCAGCGTTAAAATCATAATCCAGTTTGCAGTCATCGGTGCAGCATTCTTGTGGCTCGGCGCCATTGATGACATACATTTTAAGAACCGCGTTTTTTTGCCTTTCGGCGACGGGTATTATGTCCGACTCGGCATCGTGCTTTATGTCCTCTTCGTCAATATCGTAATCGTCGGCACTTCCAACGCCGTCAACCTAACTGACGGACTCGACGGCTTAGTTTCCGTACCCACCATCATCAACCTTAGTTGTTTGATCTTACTGATTCACGCCTCCTCCACACCAGAATTGGCAGCACATTTTCACGTTCCTCACGTTAAGTTTTCCGGTGAACTCATCTTCTTCTGCATCGCGCTAATCGGTGCCATTCTTGCCTTCCTTACCTTTAACCTCAAACCGGCAAAAATTTTTATGGGAGATGTTGGAAGTCTAGCAATCGGCTCTGTACTTGGCCTCATCGCCATCATCATTAAACAGGAATTCATCTTTTTTGTTATATCTCTACTCTTCGTCTTTGAGGCCTGCTCCGTAATTCTGCAGGTCGGCTCTTACAAACTACGTGGCAAAAGAATCTTCATCATGGCACCGTTACATCATCACTTCGAGAAAAAAGGCTGGAGCGAACAGATGGTGGTAAAGCGCTTTTGGCTTATCTCCGCAGGATTCGCTGCGCTTGGGATGGGAATATTCATGATTTAGAAAAAATATTTAGGTCATCCTCCGACAAGCTCATGGTGACCAATTCCAACAAGTCATGCTGAACTTGTCGAAGCATGGTATAAGATAAATTTACGTAGTGAATAAACCTCGCATCTACCTTTACGACTCAACGCTGCGCGATGGCGCACAGACTAGTACGGTGAATTTTTCTGTACGCGATAAAATCGAGATCGCGCGCAAACTTGATGAGCTGGGCATTGATTACATCGAAGGCGGCTGGCCTGGCGCCAATCCAACCGATGACGAGTTCTTCGCCAATCTTCCCACTCTAAAAAAATCGCACTTCACCGCCTTTGGCATGACCCGCCGCAGCAACACTTCTGCCGCTAATGATTCTGGCCTTAATGCCCTCATAAATTCTGATGCCAAGTCGGTCTGCATTGTCGGCAAATGTTGGGATTTTCATCTTGAGCAGGCGCTCCACATCTCAGCGGAGGAGAATCTGAAAATGATTTCTGAATCGATCTCTCAGATCGTCAAAAAGGGGAAAGAAGCGATGTTTGATGCCGAGCATTTTTTTGACGGCTACAAAAAAAATCCCGCCTTTGCCATGCGGATGATCGAAGCGGCATATGGCGCTGGAGCTAGATGGATCGTGCTTTGCGACACTAATGGTGGAACACTGCCAAGCGAAATTTTTAAAATCGTTTCAGAGGTCACCAAAAAAATTCCCGGCGAAAATCTTGGTATTCACTGTCACAACGATACCGGTAATGCAGTTGCTAACTCACTCGCCGCCATTGAGGCCGGAGCAAGACAAATTCAGGGAACAATTAACGGACTTGGTGAGCGCTGCGGAAATGCAAACCTCATAACCCTTATCCCAACCTTAGTTTTAAAGCTTAGATACGATGTCGGCATCGATGAAAAACACTTAAAGAATCTCAGCAAAACCTCACATTTTCTGGATGATCTCTTAAACAAGGAGCGCGACAAATTCGCACCTTATGTCGGTCACTACGCCTTCGCGCACAAGGGTGGATTACATGTCTCAGCAGTCGAAAAGAATCCGGAATGTTATGAGCATGTAGCTCCAGAAAAGGTGGGTAATCATCGCCAAATCATGATCTCCGACCAAGCCGGCCGCTCTAACATCATCTCGCGCCTAAGGGAGCTTGGCATTGAAGCAAGCAATGTCGCCGGATTAGTAACAAAAGTAAAAGAACTCGAAGCACAAGGCTACGCCTACGACGCCGCCGATGCGAGCTTTGAGATTTTGGCTCAAAAATTCCTCGCCTCCGTTCCAAATTTCTTCGACCTCATCTCTTTCCGCGTGCTCGACGAGCAGGGCAAACCATCCGAAGCCACGATTAAAATCCGCGTTAATGGTAAGGTGACGATGTCGGTTGCGGAAGGAAATGGCCCAGTCAACGCCCTCGATAAAGCCTTGCGTAAAGCACTTTCTCGCAAATATCCAAACCTAAAGAATGTTCGCCTCACTGATTATAAAGTACGCATCCTCACACCGTCAGCTGGCACCAAAGCAGTCACTCGCGTACAAATCGAATCATCCGATGAAAAGGGTAACAAATGGACAACAATCGGTGTTTCCGAAAACATCGTCGACGCCTCATTCCACGCCCTTCACGACTCGATTACTTACAACTTACTAAGAGAAAATGGAACCCATTGACCAAGAATCTCAAACGCTACCACGAACTCCTCATCCCAACAAAAGACAGAATCGCTAAGACATGAAGTACCTTAAAGATAAAAACATGGCAGACGCAACAATGCCACCATCTCCCCCACCGCCATCCACAACAATCAGCAAACATGTAAAGGATGATAATGGTCGTGAGATTAATGCCGACAAGATGTTTCGCAGTAAAGATTTAGAAGAAGAGAGAAAAACAACTAGTAGAATTAGCGCCGAGGCACTGAAGCAACGATCAAAAGCAACAGAATCGAAGGATCGTAAGTAGCCCAACCTCAATCTATTAGGCGGCAGTAATCTTCCCTTTCAACCCACTCCAATATTCCAACCGCTTCTTCACCTCCCTCTCAAACCCTCTTTCATTCGGTTCGTAAAATTTTTGGTGCGACATTTCACGCGGGAAAAAATCCTGGCCGGAGAAGCAGTTTGGCGTGTCGTGGTCGTAGATATAGCCTGACGGCGCGCTTAAAATATTTTCTGGCGGCAAAAGATGAGATGAGCGAGAAGCCGAGTCCAGCATGGCTTTATGCGCTAAGTAAGCGGCGTTAGATTTCGGTGCGGTAGCGCAGTAAATCACCGCCTGCGTAATTGCTAGCTCACCTTCCGGGCTTCCCAAAAAATCATAAGCATCCTTCGCAACCGCAACTTGCGTGAGAGCGTTTGGATCGGCGAGCCCGACATCTTCTGAGGCGAAACGCATGAGGCGGCGCAGGATGTAGTAAGGATCCTCTTTTGCGGTTAACATGCGCGCTAGGTAATACAGCGCTGCGTCAACGTCAGAGCCACGCAACGACTTGTGGAAGGCGCTGATTAGGTTGTAGTGAAAATCGCCTTTTTTGTCGAAATGCGCCGCCCGTTTGGAGATGAGTTTTTGTAAGCTTTCCGAGTCGAGTAACGGCTGATCAAAAATAATTTCACAGATATTTAACAAATAACGTGCATCGCCGCAAGCCAGAGAAATCAAGGCCTCACGACCATCTTTAGTAAGCGGTAACTCCTTGCCGACAATCTTCTCCGCACGCTGCATAATTTTTTCTAACGCCACTTCGTCGAGCGATTTTAGCGTCACCACCTTACAGCGCGAAAGCAGAGCAGAATTTAGATGAAAAGATGGATTCTCTGTCGTCGTGCCAATCAAGGTAATCGTGCCACTCTCTATCGCCGGTAGGAACAAATCCTGCTGCGTTTTGTTGAAGTGATGGATCTCGTCGATCATCAAGATTCTGTGCCCGGTGCCCGGTGCCCGGTGCTCAGGGGATTTACTGATTATTTTTCTAACATCCGCCACTCCCGAATTAATCGCCGACAGCAGTACAAATTCAGCGTCAGAAATTCTGGCCAATGCCTTGGCGATCGTTGTCTTTCCTACTCCTGGAGGTCCACACAAAATCAGCGAAGGAATTTTTTTACTCTCCAGAATCAGCGATAAAATCCCTCTTTCACCAAAGAGATGTTCCTGTCCTATCAAGTCAGATAGGCTTTCAGGACGGATTAGGTCGGCGAGAGGGTTGGACATAAATTTTTAGATTTTTGCCAAGTCCCCCCTTGGGGGGATTTAGGGGGAAATAAAATTTTTGGTTTTAGATTTTGGATTTATGGTCGTGGCTCTTTCCAACTTAACTCTAAAAAAGATCTTTATTTGATTTGCTTCGCATCACCCGCTCGCTTACGCGAGCGCAAGTGAAGCAAATCGCGAGTTACAAAACTTACGCAGTTTAAGTTTTGAGCACTAACTCGAGTTTCACTAACTGCGTAAGTTTTATTCATGAAAGTTTACTACGACCGCGATGCGGATTTAAGCATCATCCAAAACAAAAAAATCGCTATCATTGGCTACGGATCACAAGCACATGCGCATGCACAGAATCTCAGAGATTCTGGAGTTAAAGAAGTAAAAATCGCTCTGCGCGAAGGCTCGGCTTCGGCAGCAAAAGCGCAAAATGCCGGCTTCGAAGTTCTTTCCAATGCAGCAGCAGCAAAATGGGCGGATCTAGTAATGGTGCTAGCTCCCGATGAATTCCAAGCCGAGATCTACAAACAGGACTTAAAGAAAAAATTAAAGAAGGGCGCTACGCTCGCCTTCGCGCACGGCCTCAATATCCACTTCAAACTAATCAAACCACGTAAGGATTTAGACGTAATCATGATCGCACCGAAAGGGCCAGGACACACGGTTCGTGGCGAATATACTAAGGGTGGTGGTGTGCCTTGCCTCGTTGCAATTGCACAAAACACTTCCGGAAATGCGTTACAAACCGCGCTTTCTTACGCTTCAGCAATCGGCGGTGGACGTTCTGGAATCATCGAAACCACCTTCAAAGAAGAATGCGAAACTGATTTGTTCGGCGAGCAAGCAGTGTTGTGTGGAGGCGTTACAGCCTTGATCCAAGCTGGTTTCGAAACTTTGACGGAAGCTGGCTACGCGCCAGAAATGGCTTATTTCGAATGCTTACACGAAATGAAATTGATCGTCGATCTTCTTTACGAAGGCGGAATCGCCAACATGCGTTACTCAATTTCTAATACCGCAGAATATGGTGATTTAACCCGCGGCCCTCGCATCATCACTTCGCGCACCAAGAAGGAGATGAAAAAAATCCTGAAGGAAATTCAGAAAGGAAAATTCGTGAAGGAATTCATGAAGGAAAATTCTACTGGCAAACATCATTTTGATGCACTGCGCGCCAAGGGCCGCGCTCATCCAATCGAAGCAACTGGAGAAAAACTGCGCGGAATGATGCCGTGGATTGTAAAGAATCAGTTGGTGAACAGGGCGGCGAATTAGGTAGCTCAATCCTGACGGATTTGGTTTTAATAAAACCAAAAGGGTCTGACTCCCTAAGGGGTCAGACCCTTTTTTATTTATCCAAACCATCCTCGTCGTAAAACCGCTTTTGCTTCAGAGCAAAAGATGGGTTTTGTGTAAGTCATGGGGGAGTTGATTCAGCCTTTAAACACAAGGCTTTACAGGTTTTTACAAAATTTTTCGCCTTAAGGCGAAAATCAAATTTATCTTAGATGAAAATTCTCGTAATCGGCACCGGAGCAATTGGCGGACTCTACGCAGCAAAGCTGGCACAAGCTGGTGCTGAAGTTTCGGCTGTCTGCCGTTCTGACTACGAACAAATAAAACAAAACGGAATCAGGGTTGAAAGCATTTGGGGTGATTGTGTTTTTGAGCCAAGCCAAACCTTGCGCGACAGCAAGGATTACCAAGGAAAACCGGATCTGATTTTAATCGCCACTAAAGTTCTGCCAGAAATTTCTCTACCTGATATAATTAGGCCAGTCCTGGCCCCACAGACTTCAATCGCTATTATTCAAAACGGAATTTTTATCGAAAAAGATCTCGCGACAGCATTTCCGCAGCACCATCTTCTAAGCATCATCGCCTTTGTTGACGTTAAAAAAACTCAGCCCGCTTTAGTCGAGCATTGTGGTGATGGGCGGCTGACAATTGGCGAATATCAAAATCCCAATCTGCAAAAAACTCGTGAGCTACTTACTTTGTGGCAAAAATCCGGCGTGCCTTGTGCCATCAGTGGTGACATCCAATTCGACCGCTGGAAAAAACTTTTGTGGAACGCCTCTTTCAATCCGATTTCGGTTGTGGCAGGTGGGCTGGACACCAAGCAGATTCTAGACAATCCGCGGCTAAAAAAATTGGTGAGAGACGTAATGTTCGAGGTCGCAACCATAGCCAAATCACAGGGCTATGAACTTTCCAAAGAACTAATCGACCAAACAATCGCTGCCACTGCTGCCCGAAAAAATCCCGCACTAACCAGCATGCTTCTAGACTTCAGAGCCGGCAGAAAAATGGAGATCGAAGCAATCCTCGGCAACACTCTGCGCTTCGCGCGCGAACAAAATATTACTCTGCCTTTGATTCGGGATTTTTATTGGAGACTTAGTACAGCTTCATAAATGCAGTAAATCTCTGCACATCGCTTTGTTTTGGATAAGAAAAATATTGCCCTGCCCCCAAAGTTTTCTGACTAATTACTTCGATTTTTTGGCCAGAAAAAATCTTCTCTAAGCTACTAAGGATTAGGCTACAGCCAGATTGGTAAATATTGTTTATGTTGGTAAGTAGCGACACTTTCCAATCGATTTCGCTTTTAGAAAATCCAATGATGTCGCCGGTGTCGATGCCGGAATCAGTAATGTA
>VGDN01000010.1 GCA_016869695.1 Alphaproteobacteria bacterium | reverse complement strand
GGCGGGCATGTCCGACTCATCTTTTCTTCCGCTCAAGATCAACATCTCCGGTGTTATCCCGCCGATTTTTGCGAGTTCGATTCTGATGTTTCCATCAGCGATCATACAGTTTACCGGCGCCGATGGTGACTTCCTCGTTTCAGCTTTGCGTAGGGGTGGCGAGCTTTATCTTTTTCTCTTTACCGCGCTGATTTTGTTCTTTTCCTACTTCTATTCTTCGATCGTTTTCAACACCGAAGATGTCGCGAATAACTTAAAAAAAGGAAACTGTTTTATCCTTGGAATCCGTCCAGGAAGTGCAACCGCGCAATATTTCGATAAAATCGTTTCCCGCCTAACTTTGCTAGGCGCGCTCTACTTAATCTTTGTCTGCATCACTCCTGAAATCTTAGTAACGCACTACTCCATCCCGCTTCATATCGGTGGTACGGGCATCTTGATCATGGTGAATGTTGTGCTCGATTTGGTGAATCAAGTTCAGTCCCATCTTTTTGCCACCAAATATGGCTCGGGTTCGACCCCCAAAAGAAGAAGAGTGAGGGTTAGAGCCTGATGAATATAATCTTCCTCGGTGCCCCCGGATCTGGCAAAGGCACGCAAGCCTCCATGCTTTCCTCAGAATTAAACATTCCGACGATCTCAACCGGTGAAGCGCTGCGCAAAGAGGTGGAGCAAAAAAGTGAAATCGGAAATCTGGCCAAGTCTTACATGGATTCAGGCAAGCTAGTGCCTGACGAGGTTGTAGTCGGTATCGTAAAAAACCGCGTGAGTCAGATAGATTGTGCAAACGGATTTATCCTCGACGGCTTTCCACGCAGCATTCCACAAGCCGAGGCTTTGGCAAAATTGGTGAGGATTGATCGTGTCGTTAACTTCGAAGTAAGCGATGACGTCCTGATCAAAAGAATCTCTGGACGCTTCTCCTGCAAGGCTTGTGGCGCTGTTTATAACCGCTACTTCCATCCAACTACTCAGCCAGGAATTTGCGATAAGTGTGGCGGAACTAGTTTTGAAAGCAGGGCCGATGATAAGGAAGAAACTGTTGCGAAGCGCCTTACAACCTACCTAGAATCCACGCTACCCCTCACTTCTTTTTACCAGAAAAAGAACTTGCTTGTTGCAATCCCGTCCGTAGAAGGCGCCCCCCTCGTTTTTTCGGCGCTGATCACGGCACTTAATATTTCCTCTCAACCTAACTAAAACATGGCCAGAATCGCTGGAGTAAACATTCCAAAAGAAAAGCGCTTTGTTATCGCTCTGACTTACATCTATGGCATCGGTGACACAACTGCTCAAAAAATTTGTAAGAAACTAAAGATCAATCTCGGTTTGCGTACGCACCAAGTCAGTGAAGACAAGCTTGCTGAAGTGCGCGCTCTTCTCGAAAAAGATTACCCAACTCTTGAAGGTGATCTTCGCAGAAAAGTTTCTTCCGACATTAAAAGACTAATCGATATCGGTTGTTATCGTGGTATTCGTCACGTGAAAAAGCTTCCGGTTCGTGGACAAAGAACCCATACCAATGCAAGAACTCGTAAGGGTCGTGGGGTAGCGATCGCTAACAAAAAGAAAGCCGTTAAGTAAGAGGACTCACGCAAAACCTACCTTTTGCTTTGAAATTTTTATTTTTTTTCGTCTGCTGCGGTGCGCACGTACGTCTTGATACGCTTACGCTCCTCGCAGCCGAAGAAAAACAAAAATTTCTTTGCAAAAGCGGTTTTGCGTAGGTCCTAAGTAAAAATATGACAGAGACAAAAACAGACGCAGCGCAAAAAGAGAAAAAAACTGCTAAGGGCGCGAGCAAGAAAAAGAAAAGTATCACCAACGGTGTGGTGCATGTTTATGCCAGCTTCAACAACACGATCATCACCATCTCTGATAACACGGGGAATGTGATCTGTTGGTCATCTGCCGGTAAGCAAGGTTTTAAGGGCTCAAGAAAATCAACCCCTTATGCTGCTCAGGTTGCAACCCAATATGCGGTTAACATCGCAAAAGAATGTGGTTTGCAGACTGCGGTGGTTGAGGTTAGGGGTCCAGGAGTTGGTAGAGAAGCGTCGCTTCGTGCTCTGCAAGCTTCTGGCATCAATATTACCTTGATCAAAGACATCACCTATCATCCACATAACGGATGTCGTCCCGCAAAAAGACGCAGAGTCTAAGTTCATTCTTAATCAAACTTCCTAAACATGACGATTCTAAAAGAAAACTGGTCGCTCTTGACCAAACCAACTTCAGTTGTCCTCAAAGATGGTTGTGACAACTTGACCAAATCTGTCATCGTTATGGAGCCTTTTGCTCGTGGCTTTGGCAACACTTTGGGCAACGCGTTACGCAGAGTACTTCTTTCTTCGATCAACGGCTTTGCCGTTACTTCCGTAAAGATCGAGGGTGTGCTTCATGAATATGGTACCATTGATGGTGTTAAGGAGGACGTGCTTGATGTCATCATGAATCTAAAATCCTTAGCAATTACTAAAGGCGATACTTCTCCTTCTTTACTAAAGTTGTCAGCTAATAAGCCGGGTCCGGTTTATGCTGGGTCAATTGAAGTGCCGGCTGGAGTTAAGATCATCAACAGAGATTTGTTGATCTGTACCCTAAACAAAGGCGCGAAGCTCGACATGCAAATCAACGTCGAATGTGGCAAGGGATATGTTCCGGCAGAGCAAGGTAAGAAAACCGATCGTGCGGTTGGAACGATCATGACTGACGCGATTTTTAGCCCGATCAAAAAAGTGTCTTACAAGATCGAGAATGCGCGTGTTGGGCAGATTACTGACTTCGACAAGTTGATTCTAGAGATCGAAACCAACGGCACGATTACCCCGCGCGATGCTTTGGCTGTGGCGGCAAAAATCCTACAAGACCAGCTCCAAACCTTCATCAACTTCGACATGGCTAAGGTTGAGTTGCCGGTACAAAAGGAAGTTTCTCCCGATCAAGAGTTTAATAAAAATCTCCTAAAGACGATTGATGAGCTCGAGCTTTCAGTTCGCTCTTACAATTGCCTTAAGAATGAGAACATAATCTATGTTGGTGATCTTGTAACCAAAACAGAATCTGAGATGCTCAAGACCGCCAACTTTGGTAGAAAATCTCTCAACGAGTTAAAGGACAATCTGAAAACCATGGGATTGGGTTTCGGTATGAAGCTTAACAACTGGCCACCAAAAAACTTGGACGAGCTCCTCAAAATGAAAAACAAAGAGTTTTAGTCATGAAGCATAGAATCAAAGGCCGCAAGCTTAGCAGGAATACAGCGCATAGAAAGGCGTTGCTACGCAACCTATCGCTAGCCTTCATAAAGAATGACATCATCAAAACCACCTTGCCAAAGGCCAAAGAGGTGAAGCCGTTTGTTGAAAAACTTCTAACCATATCAAAGAAGGACAACCTTGCTAATCGTCGCTTGGCCATCTCGATCCTTGGTAATAACAGCTTGGTTGAGAAGTTGTTTAAAGAGATTGGTCCACGCATAAAAAACAGAAATGGTGGCTATACTCGCATCATGAAGTTCGGATTTAGAACTGGTGATAAGGCTCCGATGGCTTTGTTTGAGCTGGTTGATCGTGTGATCGTTGAAGAACAAACCGAAGAAAAGAAATCTAAGTAAACATGAAAAAGCTACTCGCAGATTTTGCCAAAGAGCAAGTCAAGAAAAACCAAGCAATTCGCAAGCTGTCTAAGTTCAAGACTGGCGACACGGTTAACGTTAAGTATAAGATCAACGAAGGCGGTAACACTCGCATTCAGGCCTTCAAGGGCGTTGTAATCGCTCGTAGCAAAGATGAATCAAACTATGCTGCAACTTTCACAGTCAGAAAAATCAGCTCGAATGTTGGCGTAGAAAGAAAATTTCCTCTTTATTCACCGTTGCTTGCTGGTGTTGAAGTCGTGAAGCAAGGTGTGGTTCGCCGCGGCAAGCTTTACTATCTACGCAGCTTGACTGGCAAGGCTTCACGTATCAGAGAAAAGTTAGATTTCTTTACCGATGCCGGAGTTGCTGAAGCCGATGCGAAAAATTCTGCTTAGCGTTTTTATCTTAAGCTCTTGCTCTTCTGTTGATCAGTTTCGTGATGGCAAGGTCGATCTCTACAACAGTAATGACAGCACTTCTTTTGTCTTCACGGTCAGTGATGATTTTACACAAAAAAACAAAAACTCCCCTTACGACAAAGATAATCCAAAGATAACCGAAGCTGAATCGGAGCTGCTTGCTGCCTTGCTCACAAAAAGAAAGATATGCTTGGATGGTGATGGTGCGCCGCTTTTTCGCATAACCTCTCGTCAGGAAAAAATCTTCGATGTAACCTTCGCACATCTGATCGAGCAGAACTACAAGGCGCGTCCCGTCGCACCACGTATGTATTTTGGTAGGTGTCTAGAGAAGTCACAATAATGCTTAAGCCACCGCCAGCAGATAAAGAACTTATAGTCTTGGTTGGAGACCGCGAGACCGACCTAGTCTAGTTAACAGGTGTTATGCTTAGCTCGGTCTGTTCAGAGCTTTTTGAAGGATTGAAGCATGCCTTATTGCCCATCCGTTATCTATCGCCTAAAAAATTGAGTTGAAGCGCAAGACCTAGAGCCAAGCGGATTAATTCAAGTATAAAAGTTTTCCCTGGAGAGATTTTCCAAACAAAGCAACCATGCAAATCGAAACCTCAGAAACCGCTATGTCGCTGACATTTTCCTCCCGCACAAAATCGTGTATAGTGGTGTTTATCTAAACAGACTTTGTATTCGATAAAAAACTGGTTGAGGTGTTTTAGATTGAGTTTAACCAGCGCTCACAACTTTTTCCAAACAACAAACAAATATGAACGGTCTCTTTTCTTATCTAACCCTACGCACTGTGATCATCTTTGCTTCCACGGCTTTTTCTTTGGCGGTGGTGATGTTGCTTTTAGGCATTATTACGATCGATGAGTTGGCGGTGATTCTCAAACTTTCACCGGAAGCAACTAACGCTCTCAAGCTAGTGTTTTCAAGGATTCAAGAAGTAACCAGCAACATCCTCGATATCATCGGCCAGTTGCTCAACAAGCTCTTTGGTTGGGCAGGTGTAGATGTGGATTTGGGTAAAATCAAAGTTGACGTACATCAAAATTCAGGTGCAGCCGGCTCCCCCGCAGCCACTCCTAAGTAGTGCTTGCTGTTCTTAATCTTTTCCGCCTCGCTCTTCTGTTTTTAGTGGCGTTGCCACTTTCTATCTTCGCGAGGAATCGTGCGGTTTACTTTTTCCTACATGCCTCTGGGCCTTCATTCATCAAGCTTGGCCAAGTTTTATCGATTCGTCCAGATTTGGTCGGGGAAGATTTGGCGAGCACGCTTTCCTCTTTTCAAGATTCCGTTCGCCCTTTTACAGCAAGCTTCGACTCAGATTTTTTGCAGAAGTTTTTATCGCTAGATCCAAAGCCGGTTGCCAGTGCTTCGATCGCCCAGGTGCACAAGGCGCAGCTTAAAAGCGGTGAGATGGTGGCGGTGAAAATTTTACGTCCGCGCATCAAGCAGATCATGCAGCGCGACATCTCCACCCTGCGGATTCTGGCTAAGTTTTTGCCGAAGATTTTTTCCGATCTCGCTGATCTGCTCGCGCAAGTTGCTCGAAGTGAACTCGATTTGATGCAGGAAGCAGCTAATGCCTCAAGGCTTCGTGAAGATTTAAAAGACATCAAAGGCTTCCACGTTCCGCAAATTTTTTGGCCTTTAAGCAGCGAAGGAATTTTAGTTTTGGAGTGGCTCGATGGCGTTCCTTTTTCCAATAAAAAAGCGATTAAAAATTCTCCTTACGACAAAAAAGAAGTAGCACGAAACCTTGTGATCAGCTACTTCACACAAGTTTACGGCAACGGATTTTTTCACGCCGATATGCATCCGGGAAATTTATTTTTGCTTAAAAATGGCGAAATCGGCGTCGTTGATTTTGGCATCATGGGCCATCTCGACAAAAAAACGCGCATCGCCATCGCTGAGATTTTGATTGGATTTTTAAATCGTGATTACGACCGCGTCGCTTGGCTTCACGTTGATGCTGGACTCGTTCCCGCTAATACAAAAATTCAAGAACTTTCGCTTTCTTGCCGCAAAATCGGCGAGACGATTGTGGGTGTGAATGTAAAAGATATTTCCGTCGCCCGCCTGCTTTCGCATTTGATCAAAATGACGCGCGATTACCAAATGGACACCCGCCCAGAATTACTACTTTTGCAAAAAACTTTGTTGGTTGTTGAAGGTGTGGGCGTAATGCTCGACCCCGATCTAAACATGTGGGAAATCGCCCGCCCGTGGGTCAAAGAATGGGCGAAAAAAAATATCGGATTTGATGCAAAAATTAGAGATGCGTTTGTCGATTTATTTGAATTGGCGCGAAAATTTTTACGGAGCAGCCATGTTTCACATCAAGACAAAGCTTGATTACAGCCAGCAATATCAAGCATCGATCAACGATCCAAAAAAATTCTGGGGCGAGATTGCGAGTGAATATTTTTGGTTCGAAAAATGGTCGGAGGTGTCGAATTGTGATTTAGAAAAAGCGCAGATTGAGTGGTTTAAAAACGGCAAAACTAACATTGTTTACAACTGTTTGGATCGGCATCTAGAGCAGCACGGTGACAAGGTGGCGATTATTTGGGAGGGGAATGATCCGGCGGAAAAAAATCAGAAAATAACTTACAAAGAACTTCATGCGCAAACCTGCCAGTTCGCGAATTTACTGATTGCAAAGGGTGTTAAAAAAGGCGACCGCGTTTGTATTTACATGCCGATGATTCCGCAGGCGATTGTTGCGATGCTTGCTTGCGCGAGGATTGGCGCGGTTCACTGCGTAGTGTTTGCCGGATTTTCGGCGAAATCTTTGGCGGGAAGAATTCAGGATTCTGGGGCGAAAATTTTGATTACTTCGGATGTTCTTTTCCGCGGCGACAAAAAAATCGAACTGCTTGCAATCGCCAAGGAAGCGGCTGCGGAATGTGAAGCGCTTGAAGAAATAATTGTTTTCGAGAGAGAATCGTTGGTTGAGCGTAGTCGAAACCAAGGGTCTCGACAAGCTCGACCAACGATAAATTGGCAAGAAGAAGTAAAAAAATTCCCAACCACGCACAACGCCGAAATTTGCGACGCCGAAGATCCGCTTTTTATTCTCTACACTTCAGGTTCGACCGGCAAGCCGAAGGGCATTCTACACAGCACCGGCGGCTACATGACTTACGCGGGCTACTCGTTTAAAAATGTTTTTCAGCCGCAAGAAAATGACATTTTCTTTTGCTCTGCCGACATCGGTTGGATCACTGGTCACAGCTATTTGGTTTACGGCCCGCTACTAAATGGCGCGACGATTTTGATGTTTGAAGGAGTACCAACCTACCCAACGCCAGCGCGCTTCTGGGGGGTGATTGAAAAGCACAAAGTAAATATTTTTTACACCGCGCCAACAGCGATTCGTGCTTTAATGCAGAAGGGCGATTCGTTCGCCTCCGGTCACGATTTGTCGTCGCTAAAAACTTTAGGCACCGTCGGCGAGCCCATTAACGAAGAGGCCTGGCAGTGGTACTTTGAAAAAATCGGCAAGAAAAAATGTCCAATCGTCGACACTTGGTGGCAAACTGAAACTGGAGGAATTTTAATTTCTTCAATGGCCGGCGTATTTGACAGCAAGCCGGCTCACGCTGGTTTACCTCTGCCTGGAATTGTGCCGATTTTGCTCGACGATTCGGGCAAAGAAATTACTGAGAAAAATAAAGTCGGAAATCTGTGCATGTGCCAAGCCTGGCCAGGCATGGCTCGCGGCGTTTGGGGCGATCGAGAAAAGTTTGTTAAAACTTATTACTCACCCTTTTTGGGAAATTATTTTGCCGGTGACGGTGCTTTTGTTAGTGACGATGGACTCTACAGAATCATCGGTCGAACCGACGACGTAATCAAAGTCTCCGGACACCGCCTCGGCACTGCAGAAATCGAAAATGCGATTAACTCCCACCCCCAAGTTTCCGAATCCGCCGCGATCGGTGTGCCACACGAAATCAAGGGCGAAGCCATTTGCGTTTTCGCAATCGCGAAAAAGGAAAAGGTGTCAGACACTAAAGTGTCAGACACCTTGGCTGCGGAAATTTCGGAAATAATTATTAAAGAAATCGGCGCAATCGCGCGGCCGGAAAAAGTTTTTGTTGTGCCCGATCTGCCAAAAACCCGCTCCGGAAAAATCATGCGCCGTGTTTTGAAAAAAATTGTTAGTGGAGAAAAAGATTTGGGCGACACTTCAACCCTTGTGAATCCTGATGTCGTTGTGGAATTAAAAAGGTTAACAAGCGCAGTATGAAGCCAATTGAGAGAATATCAAAATTTGAAGTGCTTCCTTTCGAATATTTAACTTTCACACCTGCTACGGATAATATTCGTGATGTGTATTCGCGGGCGACTTTAATGCGAGACGAGGCGCAAAAGTTTTTTAGTAAAAATTGGAATAGTGTTAATGAAGGATCGACTTTAGAAGAAACAATGAAGTCACGTTTTGATCCCGAAGCTCTCAAAGCAGAAAATGAAAGGATTTACAAGTCTTTAGAATTTCTCTTTCAACCGATCAGATCAAATGGCGAGAGGTCAGAGCGAGAAGTTGTGATTAGTAATTCTCGACCGATCGGCCGCGAAAATGGCTTGAGCGCTTGCGATGCAATAGTTGGACAGAGAACAGGCGGGGTTGAGATTAAGACTGTGGTTTATCGCAGCAAAAAAGGAGAGTGGGAAGCTAGGATTGGTTGAGGAGACGAAGAGTTGATGCCGCCTCGATCTAAAATGGTGAAAGATGAAGATTTAGAATCCTTTGGCTTGATTCCTTTTACTGTAAATGCGGCCACAATTAGCGATATCAAAGATCTTAGAAAAATCTCTTTGTCTGATAAGTTGCGTAGTCAAAGCGGAGATGTGAGCGATAATCTTGGTTCAAGATTTCTTTCCTTTTCTGTTGATGTTGAAGAGTTCAGAAAAATGGCTGACGCCTCTATTCTTCCTCATCAAAAAGTGTCGCCAACTACTTCTCAAGTATCTGGGACGGCGGTGAGTAGAGGGTGCGCACATGTTGTTGCCAGTCCTGTTTAAATTATCTTTTGTAAATCGTGCTTCTGTGGCCGATGTCGATTACCAGGATTATTAACTCATTTTTTCTGAGATCGCAGATGATTCTGTAATCGCCAACGCGGTAGCGCCAAAAACCTTTGAGATTTTTGGAAAGTGGCTTGCCGAAAGATTCGGGATGTAGTGTGACGTTTTCTAAGTAATCTAAGATTTTTTCTCTTGCGGTGTTGTCGAGTTTTTTTAGGACTTTAATGGCCTGAGGCTGGTAGATGGTTTGCCACATGGTGTTAGCTTTTTTTCTTTTTGATGCCCAATTCTTTTAAAAGTTGGTCGTGACTTATTGCTAAATCAGGATTGGCTTCGTATGCAGCGCGTCCTTTTTTTGCAACTCTCAGGTCGCGCCAATCTTCAAGTTTCTCTTGTAGAGCCTTGCGCATGAACCAAGATTTGGAGCGGTCTTGCTCTTTGCACAATTCTTCGAGAATTTCATTTAATTCGTCAGGAATTCTGAAAGTGACTGTAGTCATGTTTTAAAGTGATTAAAGTTATTACCTGTATTACAATTAATAGTTTTTATTTAAATGCAACTCACCCTCCTCAAAGCAAAAATTCACCGCGCTACTGTTACGATGGCGGACCTGCACTACGAGGGCTCGATCTCGATTGACACGGATCTTCTTAGTGCATCAGGAATTTTGGTTAATGAGAAAGTGGACGTGCTTAACATTAACAACGGTGAGCGTTTTACGACGTATGCGATTCCGGCGAAAGCTGGTTCGGGTGAGATCAAGATAAACGGTGCGGCCGCACGCAAGGTGCATGTTGGTGATCCGGTGATTATCATTGCTTATGCTTCGATGACGGAAGATGAGGCAAAAAGATTTCAGCCGCGAGTAGTTCTGGTGGATGGCAGAAATTGTGTGAAGGGTTGAAACTACAAAAACCACAAATATGGTGCCGCGCCCTTCAAACCTGAGATAGAACAAGAATCCCTAAATTTATGAAAAGAACTTGGCAGCCAAGCAAACTAGTGCGCAAAAGAAGACACGGCTTCAGATCAAGAATGGCAACGGTTGGTGGGCGTAAGGTGTTAGCACGTCGTCGTCAAAAAGGACGCTCTTCTTTATCGGTTTAATCGTCACTCTTCGACAAGCTCAGAGTGGCCATGTTGATGTCATGCTGAGCCTGTCGAAGCATGACCCGTCCTGGGTTGAAAATCCTTACAGTCAAAAAATCTGCAGAGTTCCAGCGCATAAACAAGAAGGGTCAGAAGTTTTTCTCGCATACCATAATCCTCTTAACAAGCCCCTCCCCAAGTAACATCGGCAGAGTTGGATACACCGTCGCCAAGACAGTCAGCAAACTAGCAGTTCAAAGAAATCTCGCTAAAAGAAGATTGCGCGAAGCCTTTCGCGCCTTAGCTCCACAGCATGCTCGTAAAAATTTTGATTATGTTTTAATCGCTCGTAAGGAAATCCTTGCGGCGGATTTTTCAAAAATTTTTAACGATCTAAAATTCTGTATAACTCGAATCCACTCCCCAAAAAATGCGCAAGGAAGAAGTTAAAAGCCGCTCAGAATCTCGCTTACGCGAGCTAGATATGCAGCATTTACAAGCATCGGAAGCGAAGCGTATAAAGACACGAAGCGCAGCAAATGCTGCGGTCGCGGAAGATAGAGATTCTGAGGGGTTTCTTGGAACCAGTAAGATTCCCTACATCTTCATCGCTTTTTTTGCCGTAGTGATCGCGGTGAATCTTGTCTATATCTATATCGCCAAAAAAACCTGGCGCGGTGTGTCTGTTGAGGACGCTTACCAAAAGGGTTTGGAATATAACAAAACTATCGACCAAACGAAGCAGCAGGAGAAGTTGGGCTGGCAGGTTAATCTGATGCAGCATGAAGAAGGCAATAAGGCGGTGCGCATTTTGATTGAGGTTAGGGATCGTAACTCTGCAGTGATCAAGGACGCGAAAATTTATGCTAAGTTTCGTCGACCAATCCAAGAGGGGAATGATTTTGATATGTCAACCGACACCACTGATTCTGTGGGCAAGATTGATGTTAGATTTCCTTTGCCAGGGCAGTGGGATGCGCTTATCACCATTGTTCATGGCGAGGATAGATATTACCTTGCGAAGCGCTTCGTGGTTAACTAAAAGTGCCCAGTGCCCGGTGCCCAGTGCTCAGAGGTGATGAGAGCCTGAGCACTGAGCACTGAGCACTGAGCACTGAAAATGAACTGTCGGCATTGTGGTGAGATTTCCAAAGAAGAGTTTTGCTGTTTAGGATGTCGTGCCGCTTACGGAATTGTGAACAAACTGGGGTTTAGTAGTTACTACAATCTGCGTGAAAAAAATTTTGCTGCTGGCGCGTTGAAGCCGGAAACCGATGAAAATCTCGACATCACTTCCTTCATCCACAAAGAAAAAACCGACACAAACTCTGTTTTGTTGATGGTACAAGGGATGCATTGCGCGGCTTGTATTTGGCTGATCGAGAGCATTTTGCAAAAACAAGAAAATGTCGTTTCGGCGCGGATTAACCTGACCAAAAAAACCTTATTGTTGCGTTGGCGAGGTGATGCGCAAGCAGGAAACGCCCTACTGCATTTGATTCATGAGATTGGTTACAAGCTACTTCCTTTCGACCAAGAAATCCTCGATTCGGCAGAAAGAAAATACAGTGATTCAATCTTGCGCGCCCTTGCCGTTGCTGGGTTTGGAGCTGGCAACATCATGCTGTTTTCTTTTTCACTTTGGTTTGCCGATGTTGGTCAGATGGGCGTTGCTACTCGCAATCTGCTGCATTTTTTTTCATCACTAATCGCTTTGCCGGTGATCGTTTTTTCGGCACGTCCTTTTTTCTCATCGGCCTTCAGATCAATAAAATCAGGCTATCCCAATATGGATCTGGCGATCTCGATCGCGATTTTTTTGGCCTGTGTTGTGAGTTTGCTCGAGACGTTCCGCAGCGCGAATCACGTATATTTCGACTCGGCGGTGATGCTGGTCTTCTTCCTTTTGATCGGGCGCTATCTCGATTTGAGGGCGCGCAAAAAAGCCTTCGCAGTAGCAACGGAATTTGCATTGCTCGCCGCCAGTTTTGGACGAGTTGATGATGGAAAAATAAAAATATTACCGAGCAAACAACTACGTGAAGGTATGGTGTTGTTGGTTGCGGTTGGGGAGAAGATTGCAGCGGATGGGGTGGTAATTACGGGTGAAAGCGAGATCGATACCTCACTGATCACTGGTGAAACTTTGCCGAAAAAAGTCGCGCCGAATGCGGAAGTTTTTGCAGGCATGATCAATCTTGCGCAGCCGCTGCGGGTCAGGATTAGCAAGTCACCAGAACATAGTCTGCTTACTGATATCATCCGTATCTCGCAGGAAGCGGAAAGTAAGAAGGGGCATTATGTTCGTCTCGCTGATTACCTATCGCGATTCTACACGCCGGCCGTTCACTTGCTTGCCTTCGTGACGTTTTGCTTTTGGTTTAAAAGCGGTTGGGAAGTAGCGCTGATGAACGCAACGGCAGTTTTGATTATCACCTGCCCATGTGCTTTGGCGCTAGCTGTGCCGATTGTACAGACCATCACGATTTCAGGTTTTGTGAAAAAAGGGATTTTGGTAAAGTCCGGCGAAGCTTTGGAAAAGCTGGCTGCAACCGATATCGTAGTTTTTGACAAAACCGGAAGTTTGACGCTGGGCGCGCCGAAACTGGTGAGGATCGAAAGATCGAATAACCCTCCCCTTGAGGGAGGGTCGAGGAGCGAAGCGACTCGGGGAGGGGTTACCCCCCACCGACTCGCCACAGGCTCGTCGACTCCCCCTCAAGGGGGGAGTGATCCTGTTTTACGCCTAGCTGCATCTCTTGCTCGTCATAGCAAACATCCAATCGCTCAGGCGTTAGTTGCGGCGAATCAGGAAAAACTAGAAGAGTTGAAAGTCCTTGAGGCTCAAGGCTTCGGACTAGAGGCAGAGTTTGCTGGCAAGATTGTGCGACTCGGACGTAAAGAGTTTTGTGGCGTTAAGATCGATGTGGGTAATAACCAAAACCTCCTCACCTGCTTCTTCAAATATGGTGATGTCGAAGCAGTTTTCTTTTTTGCCGACGAGATCAAATCCGATGCAAAGCAGGTGGTGGAAAGGCTTCATGGACTAGGAAAGAAAGTCGTTATGCTTTCTGGTGACTCAAAAATTACCGTCGAAGAAACAGCGCGAGATCTTGGTATTACTGAGTTCTACTTTGAACAAACACCGGTTTCGAAAGTAAAAATCTTAGAAGGATTAGGAAAATTTGTAATGGTTGGCGATGGTATCAACGACGCGCCAGCCCTGGCCTATGCCTATGTCTCGATTTCTTTTTCGCGCGCTGCCGACATCTCGCAAAATATCGCCGATGTGGTGATCCAGGGAGAAAAACTATCGCCAATCCTTGAGTTGTTTAACTACTCACAAGAGC